>JAYVAP010000564.1:0-7475 GCA_043750915.1 Spirosoma sp.
GGCCGACGATCTCGACGATGATAGCATGAACTAAATTCACCAACCGATACCATGAGCCAACCAGCCCATCTGCCTGAAGAAGAACCCCTTATTACGACCAGCGATGCCGACAACACGGGCACCGCACCCGACAGCGACACCCAATCGTCGGCTGCCAGCGCGTCGGGCGGACGCACGGACGAAGCCGGTTCCCGCGCCCCAAGTGCCCCGGCCGAAGGGGAGTAGGCGCAAAAGAATTTATGTAGTGAATTAAAAATGAGCACTATAGAAGGTGCTCATTTTCTATGTAACTGTTTTTTTTACGGCCAGGCTGCGAAAACTGAAATATGATTCGGCATGTGGGTGGTGCCGGTACAATCGCTTCAGGTGTGGCAAGATGAGCACGCTGAACTTGCCACACCTGCACTACGCCGTTATTTCCCCGCCAAAACCGCCAGCAGGGTCTGGCATTTCATTTCGGTTTCCTGCCATTCACGTTCCGGTACCGAGTCTTCGGTCAGGCCCGCCCCGGCGTAGAGCGTGGCCATCTTGCCTTCCAGCTTCATACACCGAATATGCACGAACAAATGGCTGGCTGACAGTCCATTATCCGGCTCGTCGGTGTCGTCGCTGTTGATATTGATGGGTCCCAGAAAACCAGCGTAGAATTCGCGGTCGTGGGTTTCGTGCTGTCTGATGAATGAAAAAGCCCGGTTGCGGGGCATCCCGCATACGGCCGAAGTAGGGTGCAGTAACCGCAGCATCACGGTGCCAAGCTGGGGGTAGCGCACCGCCTGTGTATCGACAGTAAAGCACGTGCCGAGGTGCATGAGGTTGCCGGCAATAATTGTTTTTGGCCCTTCTTCTAAATATTCGCGCAGGCGGATTCGCTTAAAGCAGTCGATAATGTAGCGGCTCACCAGGGCCTGTTCCTCAATCTCTTTCTGAGACCACAGGGCATCGGATGCCCGTTTGGGCGTACCGTCCGGTGCTGAGGCCGACTGCGTCCCGGCCAGTGCGATGGTCTGAAAAATCCCGTCGGCACGATTGCTAACCAAGCGTTCGGGCGTGGCACTCATCCAGATTTGATCAAACTCCGGCAAGTAAACAGCTGATATAAAGGCATTTGGATAGGCATGGCAAAACTGATCGAACAGAGCAACGGCATCCGGCACTTCGGCAAACAAAACCTGTTTGGTGCGTGACAATACCACTTTCCTCAACTCACCCCGCCGGATGGCTGCCACGGCAACGGCCACGTTTTGCACAAAGCGGTCCTGCATACCGGGATCATTCAGGGGTGTGGGGCGGGTGGGGGTGGCCCGCTTAGGTGCGTTCCTGATCTGGCTGTTAGCGAGTGCCTCCTGAAACCGGGCCGCCATCGCCTGCTCACCCGTTATGTTGGCTACTACCGGCCCGCCGGCGAAAACGGCGTGGATATCGGCACGCAAAAAAAGTGTTCGGGACGGGTTGCTGGCTGGTTCGGCCGTGTCGAGGTTATCGAATGGGCTGAACGCAAACCCGGCGGGCAGCTCATCCAGATCGACCGACACCCTGGGCACTAATTTATCGAACGAAACAAGCAAATGTTTGGCGTGTTGGCCCGGCAATCGCCAGAGCGCAACCGGCAGGCCCAGCGTCCGGGCGGTTTCCCAAAAATCAAGGGCGGTGGGTTGAGCAGTCGTAGTGACGGAATCGATGACGTGAGGTTGCATAGCCAACGGAGCGACCGGGTTGCGGTCGGTTACGAATACAACAGTTTGCCGGGGAAATTTGTGCGCAACGTTGCCGGTTTTGTCCGGAAAGTACGCGGTGCCCGAACGGTTGGGCGTAGCCGAATGCAATAATGCCGTACCTTTGGACGCGTAAAAACAGCATCTATCCTGTTGCCCATGGCCCAACCCACCGCCCTTACTGCCGATGCCCTCGCGCTGCTTAAACGTCTGATTGCCACTCCCTCGTTTAGCCGTGAAGAAGACGGGACGGCCACGCTCATTGCTGATTTTTTTCGGCACAAACACATTCCTTCCGAGCGGCTGAAGCATAATGTCTGGGCCAAAAATCGCTGTTTCGATCCCGCCAAACCAACCATCCTGCTCAACTCACACCACGACACCGTACGGCCCAACACTTCCTACACGCGCGACCCGTTTGCGCCCACCGAGCAGGACGGTAAACTATTCGGCTTGGGCAGCAATGATGCGGGCGGGTGTTTAGTATCGCTGTTGGCCACGTTTGCGCACCTATACGACCGGCCCGACATGACGCATAATGTGGTGATGGCGGCCACCGCCGAAGAAGAAATTTCGGGCCGCGATGGACTGGAATTACTCTTGCCAATGCTGCCGCCCATTGATTTTGCCATTGTAGGAGAGCCAACCGATATGCAGCTCGCCATTGCCGAGAAAGGGCTGCTCGTGCTCGACTGCACGGCCCACGGTGTGAGCGGCCACGCGGCCCGTAACGAAGGCGAAAACGCCATTTACAACGCCATTCGGGACATTGGCTGGCTAACAACCTACCAATTTTCGAAGGTGTCGCCCTTGCTGGGGCCCATCAAACTATCGGTTACCATGATTCAGGCAGGCACGCAGCATAACGTTGTGCCGGATGCCTGCCGGTTCACCATCGACGTGCGCGTGACGGAGCAATACACGCTGGAAGCCATTATCGAAACGATCCAGGCCAATATCCGGGCCGAGGTAAACCCCCGCTCGATCCGGCTGAAACCGTCGAGCATCCCCGCCGACCATCCTATTGTGCGGGCGGGCCTTGCGCTGGGTCGCCACACCTACGGATCGCCTACCACGTCGGATCAGGCCGTGCTGAACTGCCCCTCGCTCAAGTGCGGTCCGGGCCATTCGGGACGGTCGCACTCGGCCGATGAGTTTATATTTGTGCATGAAATAGGCGAAGGCGTTGCGGGTTATATCCAGATGCTCGAGCAGGTGCTTTGAGTTATTGCCACCAGTAGGTGCTGCCGCCAGCACATAACGGTGCTATCCGAAAAGCCTTATTTTTAGTTGTATCATGGCATTGAAACCGGTAAAAAAACCGAACTGACAACACACTTTAAATTGAATGATCATGCTCTACCCGCTCACGTTCAGGACTATTTTCAAAGAAAAAATCTGGGGTGGCCAGAAAATAGAAACCGTTTTAAAAAACGATTTCTCGCCCTTGCCCAATTGTGGCGAAACCTGGGAAGTGTCTGATGTTGAAGGCAACGTATCGGTGGTTGCGGAAGGCAGTTTACAGGACCAAACCCTGCGCGATTTAGTGGCCCACTACAAGGGTGACCTCGTTGGTAAACACGTTTATGAGCAGTATGGCAACCGGTTTCCGCTGCTCATCAAATTCATCGATGCCAATGACGATCTCTCCATTCAGGTTCACCCCAACGACGAACTGGCCAGACAACGGGGCGTTGGCTACGGCAAAACCGAGATGTGGTACATCATGCAGGCCGACGTGGGGGCTAAACTCAATGCGGGTTTCAATCGTGAAGTGACCAAACCGGAATACATTGATGCCGTTGCCAACAACACGATTCAGGACCTGCTGAACATCGAACCTGCCGAACCGGGCGACGTGTTTTTTCTGCCCGCCGGCCGGGTGCATTACATTGGCAAGGGCTTGCTGCTGGCCGAGATTCAGCAAACTTCCGACACCACCTACCGCATTTATGACTTCGACCGCGTGGACGCTGCCACCGGCCAAAAGCGCGAACTACACACCGAACTCGCCGTTGATGCCATCGACTACCACCACTACGACGACTACAAAACGCGCTACGAACGCAAACTCAACGAAAGCGTCAACGCGGTCACGAGCAACTACTTTGTCACGAATGTGCTGAACTTCAATCAGGAAGTGGCCCATGACTATACCCATCTCGACTCGTTTGTGGCGCTCATCTGCGTGGCAGGCGGGTTAACCGTCAATGCGCCGGGCGGCTACAGCGTGTCGCTGAAAATGGGGCAGTGTGTGCTCATTCCGGCCTGTGTCAGCACCGTAACCTTGGTGCCCCATGGCAACATGACCGTGCTGGAAACCTACGTGCCGTAAGTTGACCAACAATTCTACCGAATCCATCCCACCTATGACTTGTTTCGTTGGGGTCGATGTAGGCACGACCAACCTGAAAGCCCTCGCCCTGTTGCCCGATAATTTGGGTCGCGTTATTGCGCACGCGTCGGCTCCCATTGCCACACTCAACCCCGAGCCGGGCTATGCCGAGCAGGACCCCGCCGAAATCTGGTCGGCATTCCTGCGCGTAATGGCCGAAATTAGCCGGGAGGTAGCGGCCGCTGGTGGTACCATTGCATATGTGACCTTCAGCACTGCCATGCACAGTCTGCTGGCAATGGATACCCATGGTGCGCCCATTGGCAATGCCATTCTGTGGTCCGACAATCGGGCCGATGCCCAGGCCACGGTGCTGCGCACGAACCAGGCTGATGTGGGCCGGGCCATTTATGCCGAAACGGGCACCCCCATTCACCCCATGATTCCGTTGTGCAAACTGGCGTGGCTGCGCGAGCATGACCCGCGTTTACTGCGCCGGACGGCCTGTTTTGGCTCCATCAAAGAATTCCTGTGGCACAAATTAACCGGTGCGTTCGAGATTGATTATTCGATGGCTACGGCAACGGGTCTGTTCAATGAGGCCCAAAAAAAATGGAGCCAGGCCGCCCTAACCTATGCCGGTATTCGGCCCGACCAACTGTCTGCGCCCGTTCCTGTCACGCATCAGCGTCCGTATCAGCCATCGGTGGATACCGCCGGAACGGGTTTGCCAACCACCGTTTCGTTCGTGATTGGGGCAGCGGATGGGTGCCTGGCTAACCTCGGCGCGGGAGCCGTTAAAGCTGGCACGGCTACGCTCACCATCGGTACCAGCGGAGCCATCCGGCAAACCGTTCGGAAGCCCATCCGCGACGAGCGGGGCCGATTGTTTTGTTATAGCTTGGACGATGGTTACTACGTGGTAGGCGGGCCAACCAACAATGGCGGCAACGTGCTGGAATGGGTGGCGGAGAAACTCACCCGGCTGGCTACGGAGGCCGTGCTGACCGAAGCCGAAACGGTGGTACCCGGCTGCGACGGCCTGTTGTTTTTTCCGTACTTACAGGGCGAACGTGCCCCGCTCTGGGATGCCCATGTGCGCGGGGCCTACCTGCACGTCGACTGGCAGCACACGCAGGCCCATTTTGCGCGGGCAGCTTTGGAAGGTGTTTTGCTCAACCTGCTCAGCATCAACCAGCTATTGGAAATCCACACGGGTCCGGCGCGGGTAATTCATGCCAATGGGGGCTTTGCGCAATCGCGGTTCTGGGTACAGATGTTGGCCGACATGGCGGGTATTCCGGTACGCCTTAATGCCAGCAACGAAAGCGGCTCGATGGGTGCCATCCTGCTGACGATGAAAGCCGTTGGTGTCGTTACCTCGCTCGATGAAGCGGCCGAACGGGTGCTGTTCGGCGATACCTTCGAGCCGGACCCGGCACGCCACCGGATTTATATCGACGTAATGAAACAGTGGCAGGCAGGCATGAAAATGTTATACTGAGTTTGAATCCATGGCCTGATTCAGTAGATTTGTCAACCGCTGAAAATGCACCCGCCTATGCAAATGCCATTGAATATTCCCCAACTCGACAAGTTTACCGACGAGGAGTTAGTCCGGTTCTGCGTAGCGAATCCTGAACTGAGCATTGAGCGCGACGAGAAGGGTACTTTATACATTGATATGTCGCCAACCCACCTGCTGACGAGTACGAATAATAGCGAATTGAATGGCGAATTTGTCATCTGGAACCGCAAAACCAAAGCGGGGAAAGTCGTAGACTCGAACGGGGGGTTCTTCCTGAAAGACAAATCTATGAAAGCTCCCGACGTGGCCTGGATTCGGCGCGAACGCTGGGATGCCCTAAGCAAAAAAGAGAAGCATTCATTTCCTTACCTGGCACCCGATTTTGTGCTGGAATTGGTCAGCGACTCCGACAACCTGAACGCTGTCAGGGCTAAAATGGAGAAGTGGATCGCCAATGGTGTCCGGCTGGCGTGGTTGGTTTCGCCCCAAGAAAAGCGCACCTATATCTACTGCCCCGACCAACACGTTGAAACCCGTACCTTTGCTGAGACGCTGTTTGGCGGGGATGTCTTGCCAGGATTCGAGACGGTGCTGGCAGATATTCTGGAGGAGTAGCGATTTTTAGCTACTTCCGAAACAACTCCGCCACCGTCATCGCCAATGCAGATAGGGCCGGGCCAGCACTTACTACGTCGTCGGTACAGATGGTGACAGTTTTGAGAGAGGTATAAACGTATATTGTGTAATCATCAGGAAATATAAGCCATACGGTTTGCACGTCAGCCAGAAAATATTCGTGTAACTTCCTGATGTATTCTCGGGCATCGTCGTTCCCTGATACAAATTCGATCAAGAAGCCGGGGATTACACACGCCAGTGATTTTGACGCAGCAATTTGTTTCCTTGTATAAAAGGCAAGATCAGGCCGACGCATTTGTTTCTCCGAAACCCAAACCTCTATTTCTGGAATTATTTCTGCTTCTTCTTCATAAACACTGGTTTGCGTGAACCGTCGGGTAATACGCGGTGTAAGCGTCATTTCATCCTGCCTCACATAATAACGCTGCGGGTCCATAATGCCGTACAGAGACAAATTCAGGGCAGTCGACGGATTCTGATATTGCGAAACCAGACGGGACTACCCCAGTCCTGTAAGCCAATCCGGCCCGTGAACTCACCTTTGCCAATGGGCGCATTTTTTAGTTTACTGGCCGCTATGCGCTTTTTCCAGTCGGAACTGCCGAGGTCGTGTTCGTGAATGGTGAAGCCATTTAGCATAACGGTCAGCGTATTCTTTCGGAGCATCAGGCGAAGTTGATTCCAGGCACCAACGGGGTTTACTTCCCGAAGCCGGGCGTTAGCAACGCCGAAAAAATCGCCTGCGCGGTGTTTGTTTTCATCGGCTCCCTCATAAATGGCATTGTCGAGTACCTGGAGTTCAAGGCCCGTATCGTATATATTTTTGGCAGCGGGAGATTCCTGCACAAAGAAGAAAATGCCACTGTTTGTCAGCCGCTCAACTTTCCAGTCGGCTTCGAACTCAAAATCGCCGGAGAACGTGGCATCGGTGACTAAATCGCCCCCGTTTTCCGCTTTGTTGCCAATGCGATTGGGAACGCTCAAATGCAAGGCTCCTTGCTCCACGCGCCAGGCCGACCCAACGCCTTTACCACCGTAAGTGTGCCAACCCATCAGGTTACGGCCGTTGAACAGCTTCACCCAGCCACCACCTTTTTTTTGAGGTGATACTGCCTTGCTGGGTTGGGCATGTGTCGACGAGACGGTTAAATTTATTATCAGTACAAGCGGAAGAAACCAGAGACGTATCATGGATGACGGTTGTTTAGCCAAAAAAGCAACCACAGACGGTTCGTTACTGTATTTGGGGTACTTATAGAAA
>JAYVAP010000565.1:0-3731 GCA_043750915.1 Spirosoma sp.
CAGTGAGGCGCGTGAGGCGCTCCGCCGGGGCGTCGACAAGCTGGCCAATGTGGTCACGGTCACGCTGGGTCCCCGCGGGCGCACCGTCATCCTCGACAAGAAATTTGGCTCGCCCGTTATCACCAAAGACGGTGTAACGGTGGCCAAAGAAATTGAACTGAAAGATCCCATGGAAAACATGGGTGCTCAGTTGGTGAAAGAAGTGGCATCGAAAACGGCCGATTCAGCCGGCGACGGTACCACCACGGCTACTGTTCTGGCCCAGGCGATCTACTCGATTGGTGCTAAAAACGTGGCCGCCGGTGCCAACCCAATGGACCTCAAGCGGGGTATCGAGAAAGCGGTGCTGGCCGTGACCAGGAACCTGGCCGAGCAGGCGCAGACCGTGGGCGACGACTTCAGCAAAATCACGCAGATCGCTACGATCTCGGCCAACTACGACGAGGAAATCGGCTCCATGATTGCCGAAGCCATGCAGAAAGTAGGCAAAGAAGGCGTTATCACGGTGGAAGAAGCACGCGGAACCGAAACGGAAGTGAAAACCGTGGAAGGGATGCAGTTCGACCGGGGTTACCTCTCTCCCTACTTCGTGACGAACACGGAGAAGATGGAAGTTGAACTGGAAAACCCGTTCATCCTGATCTCGGAGAAAAAAGTGTCGTCCATGAAAGAATTGCTTCCGGTGCTGGAGCAGGTGGCTCAAACAGGCCGTCCGCTGCTGATCATCGCCGAAGACGTGGATGGTGAAGCCCTGGCAACGCTGGTGGTAAACAAAATTCGGGGTGCCCTCAAAGTGGCCGCCGTGAAAGCACCGGGCTTTGGCGACCGCCGGAAAGCGATGCTCGAAGATATTGCCATTCTGACGGGTGGTCAGGTGATTTCGGAAGAGCGCGGGTTTAAACTCGAAAACGCTTCGATTGACTACCTGGGCCAGGCCGAGAAAATTCTGATCGACAAAGACAACACGACCATCGTGAATGGTAAAGGCCAGAAAGATGACATCACAGGCCGCGTGAGTCAGATTAAAGCCCAGATGGAAAATACCACCTCAGACTACGACCGCGAGAAATTGCAGGAGCGTCTGGCCAAACTGTCGGGTGGCGTGGCCATTCTGTACATCGGTGCGGCTACCGAAGTGGAAATGAAAGAAAAGAAAGACCGCGTCGACGATGCCCTGCACGCAACCCGCGCGGCCGTGGAAGAAGGTATCGTGACGGGTGGCGGCATTGCCCTGATCCGCGCTATTTCGGCGCTGGACAGCATCAACCCCCTTAACGAAGACGAAAAAACGGGTATCAACATCATCCGCCAGGCACTGGAGTCGCCCCTGCGGACGATTGTGGCCAACGCCGGTGGCGAAGGTTCGGTGATTGTGAACAAGGTGAAAGAAGGCACGGGCGGTTATGGCTACAACGCCAAAAACGACACCTTCGAAGACCTGTTTGCGGCTGGTGTCATTGACCCCAAGAAAGTGACGCGCTTAGCCCTGGAAAACGCGGCTTCGATTGCCGGTTTGTTGCTGACAACCGAGTGCGTTATTGCCGACGAGCCGGAGGAAGCACCTGCCGGTGGCGGTGGTCACGGACACGGCGGTGGCGGCATGGGCGGCATGATGTAATCATTGCCCCGCTGACTTACTACAAAAACGTCCCCGTTCGAGAGAGCGGGGACGTTTTTTTTAAAGAGACGGGTAAACTTTCTGTCGGGGATCGTGTTAGCAGGATATTATGAAATCATTTGTTGCCATCGTGCTGACGAGTCTGATACTGGGGAGCAGTTTTCTGCCCGGCTTCGGCATCGATCAGTCGGCCCGCTGGGGCGAGCTGGTGCAACATTATCAGCAACACCAGCAAACAGATGCCGGCCTGAGTTTTGTCGACTTTCTGGCCATGCACTACGGGGCCAACTCCGAGCACCAGAAGCACCCCAACCACAGCCACCATAATTTGCCGTCGGGTGGCCATTCAGTGCCCGTTTATTCGCCCAACGCTGTTCGCTTATTTTCTCCCTCCCCCGTTCAGGTCATTTTTGTTGCCACCGCAGATTTTTTCTGCCCCGCCGACCTGTACAACTTTCTGGCGGTCTACGCCCTGATTAATCCCCCCCGAGCGTAGTTTTAGTGCGCCCCTGGCCGAAGTGGGTTTTGTTCGTGCGCGCGTGCGGCAACCCCGGCTTTTTTTCGTCTGTTTATGGGTCCGTTAAGCCGATGTAGTTTGCGCTACCGGTCTGGCCGTTCCCAACAGGCATTTCTTCTGTTTATGCGGCCAAAAAGTGATGTCCCCGCCCGCCGGGTTCAGGCGTTGCGGGCAGCCGTTTTTTCCGGATGGTACCATGCTAAATGCCATTATCAGTTTTTCTATTCGTAACAAGCTCATTATCGGGCTGTTTACCCTCGCATTGGTGGGCTGGGGTACCTGGTCGCTGACGCAGCTGCCCATCGATGCCGTGCCCGACATCACCAACAACCAGGTGCAGGTTATCACCAGCAGCCCGTCGCTGGCCGCCGAGGACATCGAGCGGTTAGTTACTTTGCCCCTCGAAGTAGGCCTCGCCAACATCCCCGGCCTGACCGAAATTCGGTCGTTTTCGCGCTTCGGCCTATCCATCGTTACCGTTGTTTTTACCGATGCTACCGACGTATACTGGGCCAGGCAACAGATTGCTGAGCGGCTCCAGACCATAGCAACCCAAATTCCGCCCGGTGTGGGTGCGCCCGTTATGGCCCCCGTGACAACCGGGCTGGGCGAGATTTTCCAATATACCGTTGTTCCCAAAAAAGGCTACGAAAACAAATATTCCCTCACCGACCTGCGCACCATTCAGGACTGGACCATTCGGCGCGGGCTGCTGGGAACGCCCGGCGTGGCCGACATCAGCGGTTTCGGCGGGCTGCTCAAGCAATATGAAATTGCCGTTGACCCCGATCGGCTGCGGAGCGCGGGCATCACCATCGCCGACGTGTTTACGGCCCTCCAGCAAAATAATCAGAACACAGGCGGGGCCTATATCGACAAAAAACCAAATGCCTATTTTATCCGCTCCGACGGGCTTATCTCGTCCATTAATGACATTGCCGACATTGTGGTCCGCCAAAATGACCAGGGGCCAAATGCCGGGCCGCTCCCCATCCGGATTCGCGATGTGGCGCAGGTGCAAATGGGCGCGGCCGTGCGCTACGGAGCCGTTACGCGCAATGGTACCGGCGAAAGCGTTGGGGCAGTGGTGATGATGATTAAAAATGGAAACTCGTCGGCAGTCATCAAACGGGTGAAAGCAAAAATCGCCGACATTCAGAAAACGCTGCCCGAAGGCGTTCAGATTATTCCCTTTCTGGACCGCACCAAGATGGTCAACAGTGCCATTGGCACCGTGGAGCGCAATTTGCTGGAGGGGGCCATCATCGTCATTTTTGTGCTGGTGTTGCTGCTGGGTAATTTCAGGGCGGGTTTTGTGGTGGCATCGGTGATTCCGCTGGCCCTGTTTTTTGCCATTGCCATGATGAATCTCTTTGGTGTGTCGGGCAATCTGATGAGCTTGGGTGCCATCGACTTCGGACTGATTGTTGACGGGGCCGTTATCATTGTGGAGGCCACGCTGCACCACATCACCACCCGCAACGGCAACAAAACGCTTACGCAGACCGAGATGGACGACGAGGTGTACCTGTCGGCATCCCGAATCCGGTCGTCGGCGGCTTTCGGCGAAATCATCATCCTGATCGTGTATCTGCC
>JAYVAP010000566.1:0-3023 GCA_043750915.1 Spirosoma sp.
AATGCTTTTTCCGTTTCCCCCTTTTCAAAGAAAAGGTCTGCAAGTTCTTTTTGAATATACCATTCCTTTTTTCTTCTTAAAACTTGTTGCATAACGAGCAGGCGAAGCGATGGGCGCACGGGAAGCAGTGGGTTAGATATTGACACTGAGCAAAGATAATCGCAAAAAGGAATGGCCCGCCGATGACCGCACCGGTGGACCATCTCCCCAATCAATTTGAGACCTTGTTGGTCATATGCACCGGCAAATTCTATCTTTGCGGGCAATCGAAAAATTTAACCGATACTTTTTGTATGGATTACAGTATTTATTTGGTCCCCATTTTGGGTGTTGTTGGCCTGCTGGTGATGTTTACCAAGTTCATGTGGGTGTCGAAGCAACCCGCCGGTGACGCCCGGATGCAGGAAATTGCGGGTTACATTGCCGATGGGGCTATTGCTTTTCTTAAAGCCGAATGGCGCGTGCTGACGTACTTCGGCATTATCGTATCCGTGCTGCTGGCCTACATGGGCAGTTTAGTGCCTAATTCCAGCCCTGTCATTGGCATTTCATTTCTGCTCGGTGCATTTTTGTCGGCCCTGGCGGGCTATATCGGCATGAACATTGCCACCAAAGCGAACGTTCGCACCGCTCATGCCGCCCGCACAAGCCTGACCAAAGCCCTCGAGGTATCGTTTACGGGTGGTTCGGTCATGGGAATTGGCGTAGCCGGTATTGCCGTGCTGGGGATGGGCAGTCTATTCATCATTCTCTACAAACTATACGTTGAACCCTCCGGCGATGTCAACGGCCTGCCCATGGAGAAAGCCCTCGAAGTGCTGGCGGGTTTCTCGCTGGGTGCCGAGTCCATTGCACTTTTTGCCCGCGTTGGGGGTGGCATATACACCAAAGCTGCCGATGTAGGGGCCGATCTGGTTGGTAAAGTTGAAGCCGGTATCCCCGAAGATGACCCGCGCAACCCCGCTACCATTGCCGACAATGTAGGCGATAACGTGGGCGACGTGGCCGGCATGGGTGCCGATTTGTTTGGTTCCTACGTGGCCACTATTCTGGCTACCATGGTGCTGGGCCGCGAAATTGTTATTCCCAACGACCCCATTATTGGCCACGCACCCATTGTGCTACCGATGGTTATTGCCGGGCTGGGCCTGATTTTCTCGATCATTGCCACCTATTTCGTTCGGGTAAAAAATGATCAGGGCAACGTGCAGGCCGCCCTGAACCTCGGCAACTGGGCATCCATCGGCATTACTTTAGTAGCCTCCTACTTTCTGGTGAATGCGCTCCTGCCCGCTGGTACAATGGAAATTCGGGGGGTCGAATTCACCCGCATGGATGTCTTCTTTGCCATTGTAACGGGCTTGGTGGTAGGTGCGTTGATGAGCATCATCACCGAATATTATACCGCCATGGGACGCCGTCCGGTGCTGTCCATCATCCGGCAGTCGGCAACGGGCGCTGCCACCAACATCATCGGCGGCCTGGCGGTAGGTATGGAGTCGACTGTGTTGCCAATTCTGGTGCTGGCAGCCGGCATTTACACCTCTTATCACTTTGCGGGTTTATACGGCGTTGCCATTTCGGCGGCCGGCATGATGGCCACCACGGCCATGCAACTGGCCATTGATGCCTTTGGGCCCATTGCCGACAACGCCGGTGGCATTGCCGAAATGAGCTACCTGCCCGAAGAAGTGCGCGGGCGGACCGATATTCTGGACGCCGTTGGCAACACGACCGCTGCGAGTGGTAAGGGCTTCGCCATTGCGTCGGCTGCGCTGACGGCCCTGGCCCTTTTTGCGGCTTTTGTGGGTTTGTCGGGTATTTCGGCTATCGATATTTATAAGGCCGATGTCCTGGCCGGGTTGTTTGTGGGTGGTATGATCCCCTATATTTTCTCGTCGCTGGCCATTGCCGCCGTGGGGCGGGCCGCCATGGCAATGGTGGAAGAAGTGCGCCGTCAGTTTCGCGAAATACCGGGCATCATGGAAGGAACGGCCAAACCAGAATATGAAAAGTGCGTGGCCATTTCAACGCAGGCATCTATCCGCGAGATGATGCTGCCGGGTGCCATTGCCCTGACTGTGCCCGTCATCGTTGGCTTCACCTTTGGCCCCGAAGTGCTCGGTGGGCTGCTGGCGGGCGTAACGGTATCGGGCGTGCTGATGGGCATTTTTATGAACAACGCCGGTGGTGCCTGGGACAACGCCAAGAAGTCGTTCGAGAAAGGCGTACTCATCAACGGCGAGATGTTCTACAAAAAATCGGAGCCGCACAAAGCCTCCGTTACGGGCGATACCGTTGGCGATCCGTTTAAGGATACGTCTGGCCCCTCCATGAACATCCTTATCAAACTGATGTCGATTGTGTCGCTGGTGATTGCGCCCTACATCGCCGTGAAATCGGCTGAAACGCCGGGCTATAACCGCGAAGGCAAAACAGCCGCCGGTACGGAAGTGCCACTCGAAGAATCGACAGCCGCCGACAACAAAAATGTGAGCACGCCCAACAACGGACTGCGCCGGTTTACACCCATCGACCTCGACCTGGACGGTGGCGTTACCATGAAAGGCGTGGCCATGGACGGCATCGAAGCCAACCTGCTGGCCTTTATCAAGTCTGATAAGCCAGTTGACAAAACGACCTGGTTCGACTTCGACCGGCTGCTGTTCGAAACGGGCAAGGCTACCCTCAAACCTGAATCGCAGGAGCAGCTGAAAAACATTGCCCAGATTTTAAAAGCCTACCCGGCGGTGAACGTGAAACTGGGCGGCTATACCGACAATACCGGCACGCCCAACGCTAACCTGAAACTCTCCGGCGACCGGGCGCAGTCGGTAAAAGGCGAACTCGAAAAACTCGGCCTTGCCGAGAGCCGTTTGGAGGCCGAAGGCTACGGCCAGGAGCACCCCGTGGCCAGCAACGACACCGAAGCGGGCCGGGCACAAAACCGCCGGATCTCGATTCGGGTAACCAAAAAGTAGTCGTAGCGTAGTTTTCTGAAGTAACGCTATCCTCCTTCAAAG
>JAYVAP010000567.1:0-3076 GCA_043750915.1 Spirosoma sp.
TACCCCCGGTTTCGACACCGCCCACAGGCCCGCGTAAGTAAACAACCCGTTTAGCAGCAGCCGCTCGAACCCGAATTGATACCCGCCGAACCAGGCCACCGAATGCTCATTGACGATGTAGGTCAGCACGGGCGAAGCTAAGCAGATAAACGGCACGGCGCGGTCCATGACGGGGCGTTTGTTGAACATCCCAAACGCATACAGGCCCAGCAGTGGCCCGTAGGTATAGCCCGCAATATCGAACACGGCCGTGATGACTTCTTTGCTGTTGACCTGCCGGAAAACCAGAATGACCACGTAGAACAACAACGAAAAACCGATATGAACGACGTGCTTAATGCGCGACCGCTCCACTTCGGGCCGCTTTTCAACATTCATAAAATCAATGCAGAACGAGGTGGTCAAAGCGGTCAGGGCCGAGTCGGCACTGGCGTAGGTAGCCGCCGTTATGCCCAGCAAAAACGTAACGGCCACCACCAAACCGAGGTGATTGAGGGCCAGCAAGGGGTAGAGGTCGTCGGTGCGGGCGGGGATGGCGATGCCCTCGCGCCGGGCAAAAATATAGAGCAGCGTACCCAGCGACAGGAACAGGAAGTTGACGACGACGAGCGTTATGGTAAACCAGAACATGTTTTTCTGGGCTTCGCCAATGTTTTTGCAGGTCAGATTTTTTTGCATCAGGTCCTGATCCAGACCCGTCATGACAATGGCAATGAACGCGCCCGAAATAAACTGCTTATAAAAATTTTTCGGGTCATTCTTATCCCAGAAAAAAATCTGCGAATTCGGGTCGTCGCGCACCGTTTGCACGAGCTGCCCGAACGAAAGCCCCAGTTCCCGGGCAATGAGCACGATGGTGAGCACCACGGCGGTGATCAGAAAAATGGTTTGCAGCGAATCGGTCAGGATAATGGTTTTCACCCCCCCTTTGAAGGTATAGACCCAGATGAGGGCAATGGTTATCAGCACCGATACCTCAAAGGGAACACCCAGCCCGTTGAAGAGCGCAATTTGCAGCACCCCGGCGGCCACGTAAAGCCGAACCGCAGACCCAACGGTGCGGGCGAGCATAAAAAAGCCTGCGCCGGTTTTGTAGGACCAGAAGCCGAAGCGTTTTTCGAGGTAGCCGTAAATTGAGATCAGGTTCAGCCGGTAGTAGAGCGGCATCAGCACCGTGCCAATGACGAGGTAGCCAACGATATAGCCCAGCACGACCTGAAAGTAGGAGAACCCGATTTTGCCGACCGCCCCCGGCACCGAAATAAACGTAACCCCCGACAGCGACGTACCAATCATGCCAAAGGCCACCAACCACCAGGGCGACTGCCGGTTGGCGGTGAAAAACGTGGTGGTGTCGGCACCCCGCGCAGTATAGAATGAAACGGCAATGAGCATGCCAAAATAGACAACTAAAATCACTAAGGCAACGGTGGTATTCATGGCAGGTAAGGCAACTTTTCAGGCCCGGATGGGGTTATCTCAGCGTACAATTAAGGTTTTAAAAACAACCGTTTTGCCGTAAATTTGCTAAGAAAATACGATTTTATCGCCTATGCAGCCTTTTAAAGAAGCAGACTGGTCATCTCCCTCAGTCGCCGTGCTCGACGAAGTTGTTGACACCGACGTACATACCCTGATGGTTTATAACGATGAGGTCAACACGTTTGAGCACGTCATCGATGCGCTGATCGACGTGTGCAACCATACTGCTGAGCAGGCCGAGCAGTGTACCTTGCTGATTCATTATAAAGGCAAGTGCAGCGTCAAAAATGGCTCGTGGGAAGAGCTGGTGCCCATGCGCAACGAAATCTGCCGCCGGGGCATTTCGGCGGAGGTTCTGAATTAATCAGGCATCAGGCCTGACGGATTCGGATTTGAATGGATTCATTATTTATAATTCATAACGCTGTTGGAATACCCCTCCAAACTTATTGAAGACGCAGTAAACGAGGTGTCTAAACTACCGGGCATCGGCAAAAAAACGGCCCTCCGGCTGGTGCTGCACCTGCTCAAACGCGACGAAGAACAAACCGAAACGCTGGCCCGGAGCCTGACTGCCATGCGCACGCGGGTCAAATATTGCCGCAAGTGCCATAACCTCTCCGACCATGACCTGTGCAGCATCTGCACCAGCAACAAGCGCGATCAATCGCTGATCTGCGTGGTCGAAGATACCCGCGACGTGCTGGCCATTGAAAACACCGCGCAATTCAGAGGTCTTTATCACGTGCTGGGCGGCATTATTTCGCCGGTAGAGGGCATTGGGCCGGGCGACCTGCAAATCGACTCCCTCATTGCCCGGATGCACGGCCCCGAAGGACAACAGGTGCGCGAAATTATTCTGGCCATCAGCCCCACCATGGAGGGCGACACCACGGCGTTTTATCTCCAGAAAAAGCTCAAAATATTTAACCTTAAAATCTCGACCATTGCGCGGGGCGTTCCCATCGGGGGCGACCTGGAGTATGCCGATGAGGTGACGCTGGGCCGGAGCATTCTGAGCCGGATTGCCTACGACTGATTGGGGCCGAAAACCAGAAAAACACCGTTACTTTGCGTTTACTAAACAGTTGGCCACCGGGCGGGTTGTTCAGTAAACGCTTTTTCATTTTCTAAACTAACAGTTGCATGAATCGTTCCGAATTTTTGAAGCTGACTTTTGGTGCTTCGGCCAGCTTAATTGCCATGCAGTCATTGGGTCGGGCTACCTATGGCTTCCCGACCGGCCAGGCCGAGGGCCCGTTCAAACTGGGGCCCCTGCCCTACGATGCCGCTGCGCTGGAGCCGCACATCGACAAAATGACGATGGAAATTCACCACGGCAAACACCACAAAGCCTACGTCGACAACCTCAACAAAGCCGTGGCCCTGCCCGAAAACGCAGCCCTGGCCAAAATGAGTATCGACGCGCTGGTGAAAACGGTGAGCAGCACCACCCCCGCAGCCGTGCGCAACAACGCCGGTGGCCACTGGAATCACACCTTCTTTTGGAACATCATGGGGCCCAACGCCGGGGGCGTGCCTAAAGGGGCACTGGCCGACGCAATCAACAAAAAATTCGGCTCCTTCGATGCCT
>JAYVAP010000568.1:0-2234 GCA_043750915.1 Spirosoma sp.
GCTCACCCGGCGGGCACCCCTCCAATCCAACCGGCTACTCCTACACCAGTGCCTTCGATGGAAATCTCAATACCCTCTGGCATGGCTATCCACAGGGCAGTCAGAACTTCGCGGGCATCGACCTGGGCGCGGGCACAGGACCCGTGTCGGCCTGCCCCACGCTGACGGCGAGTATGCTGGCTCCGGCCAACAACGCATCGGTGGTGGGTACCCCCAGCACTACCCAAACGGGCAGCGGCAAAATTACCACCGCCATCTCCGTCAGCCTGTGTACCCCCGCTGGCACAACCATCAGCAGCGTGGAGGTCTGGGCAGCCACCGCCAACGGTGGATTCCCCAACCGCATAGGATACGCTGGGGCCGAAGCAAACCGGCCCGGTGTCTACACCCTAACAGCAACCGAAGGCTCCGCCAGCGGCCAGTGGGCCAGCTACCCCCTCAATCCCGACACCTACCGGTTCTATGCCATCATAAACACCGGCAGTGGTGCCACCACGGTGCCCTACAATACCGTTACCCTGACGGGAACCACTGCGGTAAGCAACGGGCCAGCTACCAAAGCCCGGATTCTGCCTCGCTACGCCTGCAATCCACCCGCTAACACCTGTATGGAAAGAACAGTGGGCGGAATATTCCAGGGTTCCGACGATAAGCTCAACTGGACCCAACTGGCCCAGATACCGGCTTCTATACTAAACGTGACCAGTGGATTCATCGAGATACCCCTAACAGCCAGTAGAACTTACCGCTATCTGCGATACGTGGCGAATGATGGGCCGCCAGCAACGGCAACACCACAGAGTAGCCCAGGTGATTTGTTCGAGTTGGAGTTCTGGAGCGGCAACACCAAGCTGGCCGGTACTCCCTTTGGTTCACCGGGAGCCATCTCAAGTGTAATGACCTACTTAGCGGCTTTCGACGGGGATGTCACTACCTTGTGGCATGGGAATATATATGGCAATCAGAATTTTGCGGGCATCGACCTGGGCGCAGGCACAGGACCTGTGTCGGGTTGCTCCGCGCTGACGGCGAGTATGCTCGCACCGGCCAACAACGCATCGGTGGTGGGCACGCCCAGCACTACCCAGGCTGGCAGCGGCAAAATTACCACCGCCATCTCCGTCAGCCTGTGTATCCCCGCCGGTACAACCATCAGCAGCGTGGAGGTCTGGGCAGCTACCGCCGACGGTGGCTATGCTACCCGCATAGGATACGCCGGGGCCGAAGCAAACCGGCCCGGTGTCTACACCCTGTCGGCCAGCGAAGGCTCCGCCAGCGGCCAGTGGGCCAGCTACCCCATCAATCCCGACACCTACCGGTTCTATGCCATTATAAACACCGGCAGTGGTGCCACCACGGTGCCCTACATCACCGTCACCCTAATGGGAACCACTGTGGGCAACGTGACCAAAGCCCGCATCATTCCCCGCTCGGACTGCTGTCTCCAACGCTTTGCGGGTAGTGTGTTTCAAGGCTCCAGCGATAATGCCAGCTGGACCACATTGGCCACCATTACCACCCAGCCACAACCTGGCTGGAACGACTATTCCATCAGCACCACCACCAACTGGCGTTACCTGCGCTTTCTGGCCAATCCCGGACCACCCGCCACCACCAACGCCAACATCGCCAACGGGGAGTTGGTGGAACTACAATTCTGGAACGGCACAACCAATCTGACCCCGGCAGCCGCCAGGTTCGGTTCAGCATCTACCTACCTCAACAGTCCATCCTATTCCTATACGCGGGCTTTTGATGGGGACGAAACGGGTACCAACTTCTGGCACGGGTCTGGAGAAGCGGGACAGAGCAACTTCGCGGGTATCGACACACAAACAGCGGCTACCACATGTTCCACGTTAAGCCCCGTGCTGACTACCCCCCTTAACAACGCCATTGTGACTGGAACCAGACCTGCTGGCACGCAGGGTTTAACCTGCCCGTTCGTAGCAAATATGTGTGTTCCTGTCGGCACAGTACTGAGTGAAGTGGCCATATACGCAAGCACCGTAACAGATGGCTTTGTCAACATTGTGGGGCGAGCCGTGGCAGACCCCAGTCAGCCGGGAGTATATCGGCTCTCTACCGCTACGGGCACCGCTGATGGTCAGTGGCTTCCTCCCTATGGCGGTGGTAATGGCGCAGGTCCGTTAGACGCACAAACCTATAAGTTCTGGGTGCAGGTGAAAAAGGCCGACGGCACCACAGTTAGTTCGCCCAAATCAACCATTACA
>JAYVAP010000569.1:0-3439 GCA_043750915.1 Spirosoma sp.
TACACGCCCTTCAAAGACACCATCCGCCTGCCCAAACCCATCAGCGAAGACCTTCTCAGAATGGTAAAAATCCTATCGGTCTAAGGTCACAGATACCCCATCAACCCATACACGCCGTAGCCGGTTATTTCCCTGATCAGGTGAAATGAATCGGTGAAAGATTGCGCGTTGGGCAGCAGATAGTCGCCCGGCTCACCCGACCGCACACCGCCCATAAATGCACCAGAGAAAGGCGTTGGCTGCACCTGTTCTTTACGGAAACAGGCCACCGCCCGGCGCATGTGCGCTGCCGAGGTGACCAGCACGCAACGATTGGTGCCAAACCGACTGCGCAGCATCCTGCCCGAAAACTGGGCATTCTCGTGCGTGTTCCGCGATTTTCCCTCCAAAACGATGTCGCCCGCCCGAACGCCCGCCACAATCAGAAACCGCGCCGTCTGCTGCCCCTCATCGGGCCGGTTGCGGGCCCGAAAAAGCCCGTTGCCGGGCCCACCGCTGATGAGGATTTTTTGGACGACACCGGTTTTGTAGAGATACAATGCCTGCCCGGCCCGGTCGGCCTGCGGACCCAGCAGAAACCGGCCGTCCGGCACACCGGTCGTGGTATTGACCATGCCGCCCGTGAGCAGCACGGCAACGCGGGCACTGGAATCGGCAGGCACCGGCGCGGGCGGATATTCCCAGGCCAAAGCCAACTCGTTGGTCAGAGCCGAATTACCAAAAAGACAAAATATTGCCAGCCCAACAGCGATCAGCCAGCGCCGATGCCGGGCGTTTTTGGTGATTAAACCCAGCAGCAGACTGGCCACGAGCCAGCCCGCAGGCGTAAGCAGGTAGTTAAGCGTTTTGGAAAAGAAATAAAACATAGACTATGCCGCACAGCGCAGGCGTTTTGTTGGCAACAAGATTAAACCAAAAACTGTAAATTTGCCCGCATGATGCCACCAAGATACACGCCTGCCTGTATGAAGTATGTCCTGTTGATCGCCCTGCTTTGTTTGACCGCCGTAGTGCCGTTGCTGGCCCAGAACGCTACGCCGGCCCCGGGCTTTCGCATTACCGGTGCCATCTCCGGCGTTCGGGATTCGACGGTGATGCTTGCGCACTGGTTCGGCTCCAACACCTACATACCCAAAGATACGGCCAGAGCCGATAGTCAGGGCCGTTTTGTCTTTGAAGGCAGCAAGACGCTACCCCAGGGCCTGTATTTGGTGCTGCCCCCGTCGCGCCGGGATATTGGCCTTCACCTGATTGTGACCGACGATCAGACTTTTTCCTTTGCCACCGACACGGCCAATGTCATTAAGGCCATGAAGGTGACCGGCTCAACAGAAAACGAACTGTTTTTTGAATACCAGCAGCAACTCAGCAAACTTTATGATGAAGCGCAGGCCCTGAACGTGCAAAAGAAACTGCGGACCGATATGGCCTCCATTGCCACAGTCAATCAGCAAACGGCGACTCTGCAAAAAAAGGCCCAAACGCAGCGCCAACAGTTTCTGGCCACCCACAGCAACACCTTCGCCGTTTCTTTGCTGAAAGCATCGGCCGAGCCGGAGGTGCCGCCCGTCCCTAAAGCCGCCAACGGTCGGCCCGATTCGGGGTGGGTGTTTAACCATTATAAAAGCCATTTCTGGGATGGATATGATTTTGCCGACGAACGGCTCGTGAGAACGCCGGTTCTGCAACGCAAGCTGGATCGGTATCTGAAAGAACTAACTGTGCAACAGCCGGATTCGCTCATCCGGGAAGCCGATTTTCTGGTTGGAAAGGCCCTGGCGGGCAAAAGCACCGAAGTGAAATCGTATGTTATCTGGTACATTACCAGCCAGTATGAACAACCCAAAGTGATGGGTACCGACGGCCTGTATGTCCACATGTTCGAGAAATACTACGCCACCGGCATTATGCCCACCACCGACACTTCGACGGTTCGGAAAATTGGCGAGCGCGTTGCCACCCTCAAACCCACACTCGTTGGCAAAGTGATGGTGTCGCCCGCTGTGAGCGATACGCTCCGCAAACCCATTGTGCTCTCGGGCATCAAAGCCGATTATACGGTCGTTTATTTCTACGCGCCACACTGCGGCCACTGCCGCGATAGTGCCCCCAAACTGAAGAAATTCATCGACGACTATAAACCCAAAGGCGTTGAAGTGCTGGCTATTGCCGTTGAAGACAGTCCGGAGGAGTGGAAAAAATTTATCCGGGAGTTCAAACTCGAAAAAGCCATCAATGGCTTTGACTATACACATCGTGCCAACTTCCGGCTTCAGTACGATGTTTGGAGCACCCCCACCGTGTATGTGCTCGACAAAACAAAAACCATCGTTGCCCGCAGGTTGCCCGTCGAAGATTTAGAGAATTTTATTTTGTTCTTTAAAAAGCAGCAGGAAGGCCGAAAATCAACCGTGGCGACGGTAAAAGCGGACGCGGCTATAAAAAAGTAAGGTAGTCATATGTCAATTAGTGGATCATTTTCTTTTCAAGGCAACAACTTAGGGTTAAGCGTATCGAAGCATATGCGCGTAAGCATCCGGTAGAATGCTGTCTTCGACTGCTTTGGCGGCCTGCTCCACGTCATAAGCTACCCGAACAAATTCGACGTTGACCCCTTCCCGCGAACCAGGCCGGGCGCGTTCATCAAGGGTCAATATCACATAACACGCCCTTGGATCACCGTCTTTGGGCTTTCCCACTGAGCCGATGTTGATGGCGTGGCGGAAGTAGGTTTGCTGGCCTTCTGGCTCTGCGCTAACTACCTTGTAAAAGGGCCGGTGCGTATGACCAAAACATAAAATGTCGGCTCCCGCCTGGCGTGGCCCGGCTCCTTCCAGCACCCGCCCTAAACTGCGGTCGGGCCGGTCTTCAAACAGGTACTCATTCACCCTGCGGGGACTACCATGTACTAACATCAATGTAAACGGGGTTTGCTGCTGCCAAAAGTTTTCAGGCGGTTGGCCCGCACCGGCGGACCCGCTGCCGGCGTTACCTAACTCAAATTCTATCCGTATATGTGTGGGCAGGGTGCGTAGGTACTGCCGCTCGTTGGCTCCAATGACTTCGTTTGTGTAGGCAATGGAAACTTTGCCGTTGGCCTTCTCTTCTTCTTCCCGATAGGCACACCCGCAATCGTCGGATGCCCGACCGATGCCATAATCATAATTACCGGCAATGGTTGGAATGCCCCGCCCCCGAACGGTGTTTACTACCTCGTTGGGCCAAATGTTGTACCCTACCAGGTCACCCAGACAGTAAACAGCGTCGGGCTTGCGGTTATCAATGTCGGCCAAAACCGCATTCAGAGCGGGTAAGTTGGCGTGAATGTCGGAGAAAAGGGCAATTTTCACAGATTGATGGTCAAGTGGTTAGGTAAATTTTGATTGTTGTTTGAGGGCGAAATTGACCATTAGAACCAATACCGGTACTTCAATTAATG
>JAYVAP010000570.1:0-3638 GCA_043750915.1 Spirosoma sp.
AAACCGTCCTCCGACTGGCTCCTGCTAAGACAGTTATTGATGTGGATAAAACGGCAACTGTCTCATAGTCAGCAGATTATTTTAGCAGGGTAGAGTAAATGGGGTGTAATCGTGATTACACCTTTTTTTGTACAACTCAACGCAAATAAAAAATCAATGAAAACTCAAGTTACACTGCTGGCAATCTGCCTGCTGGGTGCTGGTTTGGCAAATGCCCAAAGCACCACCACAACCAACTCATCAACCCCAAGTACCACCACGAACTCCTCGTACGGTACAACGCAGGCCACAACCACCCCCACTGGCCAAACGCCTACCTCGTCGGGCACTATTGACACTACGGATCGGCCCGCCAGCACGGGCACGCTCAATGACAGCGGCACCATGAACAGCACGGGTGCCCTCAACAATGGCACTACCAACAGTTCGTCGTCACCTGCTTATGGCACTACCACAACGACTACGACGGATAGCGATAATGCCGGTACCACAACGGGCCGCACAACGCGGGACAAAGGCGCGAAAGATTACAAGAACTTCGTATTTGGTATCTATGCCGGTTTGAATACGACCAAGTTTAAAGGCGAAAGCATGAATTCGGGGGGTAAGTTGACGGGGCG
Organism: Spirosoma sp.; assembly: GCA_043750915.1. Taxonomy (GTDB): domain Bacteria; phylum Bacteroidota; class Bacteroidia; order Cytophagales; family Spirosomataceae; genus Spirosoma. The sequence goes on from JAYVAP010000570.1 coordinate 621, forward strand.
GCTGGGTTATCAGGCTGGTTTTTTTGTGCGCGGTGGCGGTCGGCTTTTTGGTCAGTTGGGTGCCGAGTATTTTGCGTCCAGCTCCAACTATTTCGTGGCTGGCTCGGGTGCAACGCGTAAAGATATTCAGAGCCAGATCGATATTCAGTATGTTCAGATTCCGGTTTATATCGGCTACAAACTGGTTGAATCAGACCGGGGTATTTCGGCCGTTCGACTGCAGGTGGGTCTGGAGTATGCCAACCGGATTAACGCCAAAAGCGGTGACTTTAATCTGACCAATGCCGAGATCAAAAGCGGCACATTTAACGGCCTGGGCCAGCTGGGTTTCGACGCGGGTCCGGTATTTCTGGACCTGACGTATCACTACGGCTTCAACAATTCGATCAACGCTGTTAACTCAACGGGTTTTGCGGGATCGCAACGCCGGATTGTGAGTGCCAGCGTTGGCTTTAAGTTCTAATTCTGTCGCTTCATCGACTCAATGAGCTACTCCCAACGGAGTAGCTCATTTTTTTATCAATCCCGATTTCGTCCACCGGTTTGCGTAAACATTCCGGTGGGTGGGCGGTTAGAGAACAGACGATCCATTGTCAACTATTAACTCAACACGTTATGAAAAATCACTTTAAAATGGCCCTGTTGCTCGCCGGTGTGTGTGGCAGCACGCTGGTGTTTGGCCAGCAAAACTCTAATGACGAGCGTTATGAGCGCAATAACGATTCCCGCGATTCCCGCCAAGAGGGTGATAGCCGGGACAATAGCCAAAATGATTCCCGCCGGGACGAGCGTCGGCGGGAGCACCAGGTGGAGGATCGCTTCGACGAGCGACGGGATTTTAACCAGCGCAACGAACAGAACCGGCGATACGACAACCGCTATGAAGACCGCAACGGGGCCCGTCAGTACGGCAACCACGATCTGAGCAAAGCCTATGATGAAGGCTACTCGGATGGGCAGCGCAGTGTGGAAATTGACGCGAAAAAAGAACACCGCGAAAACTACAAAAACTTCACTTTCGGCGTTTATGCGGGTGCCAACTCGACCCGCTTTGAGGGCGAAACCCCCAAAGGCGACAAGCTAAGTGGCCGTTTGGGCTACCAGCTCGGTTTTTTTGTGCGGGGCGGTGGCCGGATTTATGGCCAGATCGGTGTTGAATACCTAACGTCGAGTTCGGAGTTTTTTCAGCGGGGCGATAGTACCATTAATAGTCCCAAAGACATAATTGGCAGCGTCGACCAGCAGTACCTGCACATACCGGCCCTGATTGGTGTAAAACTGGCGCAGTCGGAGCGGGGTATTTCGGCGGTTCGGCTGGCAGTCGGAGCCGAATATGCAGCTCCGCTGGGGGCCGTTAACAAAAATAATTTCAACATTCAGAACGCCAATTTCAAGGCCGCTACCGTCAATGGCGTGGCTAATCTGGGTTTCGATGCGGGTCCGCTGATGCTCGACTTCAGGTATCACCATGGGTTTGCCGATGTTGTAGAGGGAACAACCAATACCAAGCGCCGGATTGTGAGCGTGAACGTTGGCTTTAAATTCTAAAAAGAAGTAGTACCCATTGTCAGTCGCGGGTGTCGTAAGTTTGCCGGACATTTATGTATACGGCATCTGCGATACCCGCGACTTTTTCCATGAATACCCTATTTCCAATTTTTGTTAAAGCCGAGAACCTGCATATCCTCATTGTGGGTGGCGGCTATGTGGGCTTAGAAAAGTTAACCGCCGTGCTGGCCAACTCGCCCGCTGCCCGCATAACGCTGGTAGCCCCCGAAATCCGGGCCGAAATCCCCGAATTGTGCCGAAACCATCCGTCCGTTCTTTTGGTACAGAAAAGCTATCAGCCTGCCTGTCTCGACGGCTGCGACCTGGTTATTGTGGGCACCAACGACAAGGCCGTTAACCGGCAGATACAGGCCGACTGCAAAACCCGGCGCATTCTGGTCAACGTGGCCGACACGCCCGACCTCTGCGATTTTTACCTCAGTTCGGTGGTAAAAAAGGGTGATCTGAAAATTGCCATTTCCACCAACGGCAAATCGCCCACGTTTGCCAAGCGATTCCGCGAGGTGCTGGAAGAAATCCTGCCCGACAGTTTGCAGGAGACATTAGACAACCTGACCGCCATCCGCACCAAACTCAAAGGCGACTTTGTGCAAAAGATGGAGAAATTAAATGAGATCACGAAGGTATTGCGGGAATAAACTCCGGGTAATCGTTGCACCGGCTGGAAAATGGTTGCGTCCTGAAACTGTCAATAGGAGAAAAGAAAGATACAGAACCCAACGAAAACGAAGTAAGTACTGGGACGTTATTAATTGAAATTAACTCGACACTTGTCTCCGAATTCAGCCCAGATTTTGTCTAAGGCTGCCTTCAAGGTATCTAAACTGGCGTAGTCGGCTGGATTAAGCCAGCGTTGTTTGGTTTTAAGCCATAAGTGCTCGATTCGATTTAAGTGAGGGCTATAAGTAGGCAGAAAAAAAACGTATAAATTCTCCTTCTCCCACCCATCCAAACAGGCTTTTAATAAAGCCGAATGGTGTATCCGAGCATTATCCAAAACTAAAATTGTTGGTTTTACTAAACCAGAACGCCATCTGTTAATAGCATCAATGACAAAATCTGCATTAACACTGCCTTCTTTAGAAAAAGTATGTACTTCGTCACCTGAAGATTTCATAAACCCTAAGACATTAATCTGCTTACCCCGTTGCAGTAAAATGCAAATTGGTTCGTTAGGGAACTGCCAGCCACAGGGAACATTCAGGTTTAGAGAAAAGCCGACTTCATCGCCAAAGAAAAGAGCAATATAACCTCAGCAATTCCCACTTTGGATAACACTCTCATTATCAAGCTATTGATGCATCAAAAAGCCTAAGCCGCTATCTGACAATAGTTTGACCGGAACAGCTCGATTGCAATTAAGCCTCTTACTATCGCATTATAATATCAGAAATTGAATTAGGTGACTTGTGTAAGGCGGAACAAAAAACGCACAGTGAGTTAATGGCT
>JAYVAP010000571.1:0-7724 GCA_043750915.1 Spirosoma sp.
CGGGTGGCAACCACCAGACCCCCTTCACCGGCACCGGCGACGAACTGAGCAGCGATATGCGGTCGTATCAGTTTGGCGACTCGCTGGAGCAGATTTCCATGACCGAATCCATCCGCAATGCCCAGATAAACAGCGGTGTAGAGGATTTTACGCTGATGGAGCGCGACCTGGAAGTGACCCAGAAGGAGCAGAAAACGCAGACCTCCACCGTGCTCATGATCGACATCAGCCACTCGATGATTCTGTACGGCGAAGACCGCATTACCCCCGCCAAAAAAGTGGCCCTCGCGCTGGTCGAACTCATTAAAATCAAATACCCAAAAGACACGCTCGATATTGTGGTGTTTGGCAACGATGCCTGGCAGATTCAGGCCAAAGACCTCCCCTACCTCGAAGTTGGCCCATACCACACCAACACGGTGGCCGGGCTGGAACTGGCCATGGACCTGCTGCGTCGGCGGAAAAACAAGAATAAGCAGATTTTTATGATTACCGACGGCAAGCCAACCTGCCTCAAAGAGGGTATCAAGTACTACAAAAACTCGTTCGGGCTGGATCGCAAAGTAGTCAGCAAAACGCTGACCCTGGCCGCGCAGGCCCGCCGACTCGATATTCCCATCACCACGTTCATGATCACGAGCGATCCCTACCTGAAACAGTTTGTGCAGGAGTTTACCAAAGTGAACAATGGGCGGGCGTACTACAGCGGTTTGCAGGGCTTAGGCAACATGATGTTCGAGGATTTTCAGCGCAACCGCCGGAAAACGATTAAATAAATGGGTCGAGGTGCCGAAAAATGCCATGCCATCATTCATATTTCAGCAAGTCGGGGCCAGCGTCCCGACTTTGTTTTTACTGCTGAGCCTTCTGCCGGCTACCTCGGCCCAGTCCCTGTCCGACTCGCTGACGGCCTATGTGGGGCGGCTGGCTCCCACCACACGGGTGAACCTGGCCGTGCAGTCGCTCACCGACAGCAGCATTGCGTTTGCGCTTGGTGCCGATGTGCCTGTAGCCCCCGCCAGCGTGATCAAACTCGCCATTATGCTCGAAGCCATGGAGCAGGTGAAGGCAAACCGGCTCGACCTGAGCGACATTCATATCCTGACCGATTCGGAGAAAACGGGCGGGGCGGGGGTGCTCAAAACGTATGCGCACCGCAGCCGCATTGCCTACGGCGATCTGCTCCGGCTAATGATGGTTTACAGCGACAACACCGCCACCAACATCTTCATCGATGAACTCGGCATGGAGGCTATCAACCAGCGAATGAAGGCTGTGGGCCTGGAAAATAGCCGTTTAAACCGGGTAATGATGGATACACTGGCTGTGCGGCAGGGCCGCGAGAATGTCGTTACGGCGCATGAGATGAATGCCCTGCTGAAGAAAATTTACCACCATGAGGTAGCCACGCCCGCCCTGTGCAACCAGATGCTCGACCTGCTGAAACAAAATCAGGACAGCCTGACCATTCTCCGACTGCTGCCCGAAGGCACCGTGGTGGCCCACAAAACCGGCGAACTGTCCTACATTCGGGGCGACGCAGGCATTGTGTTTGGCAACGCCCGGCGGGTTACCCAACCGTTTCTATTGACGGTATTTGTAGCGGGTGTACCCACGCCCGAAGCAGAGCGGATCATTGGCGAAATAGCCCTGATTTGTTACCTGTTTTTCTCGCCGGAGCGATGATCTTTGCGGAGCGACTTTCCGGTGCATTACAACACCCTGGAAGTACCCGTCTGCTGCCCGCTTCCAGCCACCGGAATACCGCTAAAGTGGACTTCGCCAGCCGTGAGCCGCAGCAACTCTTCGCGGATGATGTGCAACCCTTTTTGCAGTAATGCCTCTTCGATCACCAGCGGGCACAGCACCCGGATCACGTTACCATAAACGCCCGCACTGATCAGAAAAAGCCCGCGATCTGCGCAGCGTGCCACCAATTGCTGCGTCAGGGTGGCATCAGGCTGGTTAGGATCGCTCTCACGCACGAGTTCGATACCGACCATGGCCCCCAAGCCCCGCACATCGCCAATGGCCGGGCACTCGACCTGCAACGCCCGAAAAAACGAGTAAACTGTCTGGCCCACCCGCTCGCCCAGCCCATTGATGTCGATTTGCTGCATGTAGTTGATGGTTGCCAGGGCGGCTGCGCAGGCCACCGGATTACCGGCGTAGGTGCCGCCCAGGGTGCCGGGCCGGGCCAGGTCCATGATCGCGGCTTTGCCCATGACGCAACCGATGGGAATACCCGACCCCATGGATTTGGCCCAGGTCGACAGGTCGGGCAAAACGTCGTAGTGTTCATAGGCGGCCCAGCGTCCGGTTCGTCCGAAACCCGATTGAACTTCGTCCAGGATCAGCAGGATGCCAAATTCGTCGCACAACTGGCGCAGTCCCTGTACGTATTTTTTAGGGGCCACGCAAAAGCCTCCCTCGCCCTGCACCGGCTCCAGAATAACGGCCGCTACGTTTTCTGGCGCAACTACGCTGCTTAGATATTGCCGGAAGCGGGTCAGTTCCTGCGCTACAAACGCGTTGATGTCCATGCCCTGACCATTGTGGTAATAGTCGGGAAACGGAATCCGGTATACCTCGGGTGCAAACGGGCCGCAGCCGAGTTTATAGCTCACTTTGGAGGTGAGCGTCATGCCCATCAGGCTGCGGCCATGAAAGCCGCCCGTATAACAGATGATGCCCTGCCGACCGGTTGCCTGCCGGGCAATTTTAACCGCATTTTCAACCGCTTCGGCCCCCGTACTAACCATCATCACTTTGGTGGCGGGGCCGTGGGGCAAAATTTCGATCAGCTTTTCGGCCAGCAGCACGTAGGGTTCGTGGGTCAGCAGGTTGAAAAATGTGTGCATCAGCTTGCCCGTCTGTTCGGCAATGGCCCGCACAACGGGTTGGGGGCAATGACCGGCGTTGAGCACACCGATACCACCCGAGAAGTCGATGTATTCCTGCCCGTCGTGGCTCACAAACGTGGCCCCGCTGGCATAGGCCGCATCAATGGGCTGGCTCATGGCCATTGCCTGGGGCACCACCGCATTTCGGCGTTTTAGCAGTTCAATTGAATTCATGGGTCTGCGTTGAAAACAGCGGGCTGATTAGCCGATGTAAATGGTTTTGGACTGACAAAAATCTTTGATACCAGCCTCCGACAGTTCGCGTCCGTAGCCCGATTTTTTGACCCCGCCAATGGGCAACCGGGCATCAGAGCGGACCAGGGCGTTGACAAATACGCTGCCCGTTTCCAGCCGACGGCTCAGGCGTTCGGCGTTGGCCAGGTCCTGCGTCCAGATAGACGCGCTGAGTCCATATCGCGACAGATTGGCGAGCCGGATGGCTTCCTCGGGGTTGGCCACCTCCGTGATGGCGGCTACCGGCCCGAAGGTTTCCTGGCGAAACACGATTGAATTGGCCGTAACATGGTCGAGCAGTGTGGGGGCAAAGTGGCAGTTTTGCCGATGCCCGCCCGCCAGCAGCACGGCCCCTTCCTGCACGGCCGTTTGCACCTGCTGGTCCAGGGTTTCGGCCAGGTCCAGCCGGGCCAGCGGTCCCAGGTCAATGCCGGGCTGGGTGGGGTCGCCCTGTTTCAAACCGTCGATGAGGAGTTTTATTTTTTGGGTAAAGGCCGCTTTCACCGTTTTTTCGACCAGAAACCGCTTGGCGGCAATGCATACCTGCCCGGCGTTCATCATCCTCGATTGCACAGCGGCCTGCGCGGCCCGGTCCAGGTCGGCATCGGCCAGCACAATAAGCGCGTCGCTGCCGCCCAGTTCGAGCACCGATTTTTTGATGTGTTGGCCCGCCAGTGCGGCCACGGCAGCACCGGCGCGTTCGCTGCCCGTGAGCGTCACCATGCCCACCCGGTCGTCGGCCAGCAGTTCGCTCACGGCATCGATGTCGGCAATTACGGCTTGAAAAACACCGGCCGGAAAGCCTGCCTTTCGGTAGGCCTGCTCGATGGCCAGCGCACAGCCAAACACGTTTGGCGCGTGTTTGAGCAGGGTGACGTTGCCCGCCATCAGGGCTGGCACGGCGTAGCGAAAGACCTGCCAGAACGGAAAATTCCAGGGCATCACGGCCAGCACCACCCCCACGGGTTCGTAGACAACAAAGCTTTTCTGCGCATCGGTCGGGATGATGTCGGGCTGGAGCAGGCGTTCGGCGTGCTCGGCATAGTACGCGCATTGCCCGGCACATTTTTCTATTTCGCTCATCGACTCGGCCCTGACTTTGCCCATCTCGCTGGTAATCAAGTTAGCCAGGTCGGTTTGCTGCGCCCGCAGTACGGTGGCCAGTTTGCGAAACAGATTACCCCGCTGGTCAAACGACAGCTGCGCCCAATGGCGTTGGTCGGCCACGGCCTGCGCCAGTTTGGTCCTGATTTGCGGGGCTGTTTCGCAGGCAAATTCCCCGATAACCCCGAGCGTGGCGGGGTTGACACTCTGAAATATTTCCATGCGCTTGCTTATACGTACCACCCCAGCGGTGCCTCGTCCAGATAGACGTTGATTTGTTTGGTTTCCAGATAGGCCTCTAAGCCATAGGTGCCCAGTTCGCGCCCGATGCCGCTTTTTTTGTAGCCACCCCAGGGCAGTTCGTTGAAGGTTGGGTGGTAATTGTTGACCCAGGTGATACCGGCCCGGATTTGGCGAACAACCCGGTGGGCGCGGCCAATATCGTTGGTAAATACCCCGGCGGCCAAGCCATACTCGGTATCGTTGGCCAGTTTGATGGCTTCGGCTTCGGTTGTAAAAGGAATTACGGCCAGCACCGGCCCAAAAATTTCTTCGCGGGCAATGGTCATATCGGGGGTAACGTGGGTAAAAATCGTTGGCTCCATGAAGTGGCCGTTTGCAAAATCCGGCCCCTCGGGTCGTTTACCACCCGTAACTAAGGTGGCGCCCTCGGCCTGGCCAACGGCAATGTAATGCGCCACTTTTTGGCGGTGGCCAGCCGAGATCAGCGGTCCCATCTTAACGCCCTCGTCCATACCATGCCCTATTTTGATGTTTCGGGCAATATGGGCCACGCGCTCAACAAATTCATCGTGGATAGACTGCTCCACCAGCAGCCGTGACCCGGCCGAGCAGACCTCACCCTGGTTGGCAAAAGCCGCAAAAGCCACCCATTCGGCCGCCGTATCCAGATTACAATCGCCGAAAACGATCACCGGATTTTTGCCGCCCAGTTCGAGCGTTACGCGTTTGATGTTTTTGGCGGCAGCCTGCATAATGAGACTGCCGGTGTCGGTGCCGCCCGTAAAAGCAATTTTGTCGATGTCGGGGTGCATCGACAGGGCCGCGCCGGCCACTTCACCGGCCCCCGTTATGATGTTGACCACGCCGGGCGGGAAGTCCAGTTCGGTGATGAGCCGACCCAGCTCCAGCGCCGTCAGGGGCGTTAGTTCGGCGGGTTTCAGCACCACCGTGCAGCCCGCTGCCAGGGCCGGGGCCAGTTTCCAGGCGGCCATCATCAGCGGGTAGTTCCAGGGCACAATCTGGGCGGCCACGCCCAGCGGCTCGCGCACCACCATGCTCAGCATATTCATGGGCACGGGCACCGTTTCGCCCGTTATTTTGGTAGCCAGCCCGGCATAGTACTCAAAGCAGGCGGCCGAATCGCTCACGTCACCTTCGGCTTCGGCCAGTGGTTTGCCGTTGTTGCGGGTGTCGAGTTCGGCCAGCATAGCCCCATTTTCGCGAATTTTAGCCGCCAGGGCCAGCAGCAGCCGGGCGCGGGTCTGCGCGTTGCTGTCGGCTTTCCAGCTGCCTTCGTCAAAGGCCTGGCGGGCAGCAGCCACCGCCCGGTTCACATCGTCGGCAGTGGCTTCGGGGGCGGTGCCAATTGGGTTGCCGTTGGCGGGATCCGTCAGGGTGCGGGTGTTTCCATCGGAAGCCGCCACCCAGGCACCGCCAATGAGCATCTGGTAGGTTTTCATGAATTTGGGTCGGTTCAGAAACGGATGATTGTTCGATATAAGCGAATGCGGTTACGCACCGGCCAGCGTGGCTTTTTCCAGCGGCCAGTTCAGAAAAACATCGGTGCAGCCCGCCAGCGCACTGACCTGGTCGGGCCGGACCGACACGTCGATTTCATCGCCTGTTTCGGTTAGGCAGTGAATTTTCCATTGGTTGCCCAGAAAGGTCCGGCCCGTGAGCTGCGCCGGGAGTGCGAATCCACTGGCCGGGCACTGGCGGTTAATCAAGACGTGTTCGGGGCGGATAAACAAAAAAGCGCGGCCCGCCGAAACGCCCGCCGGGTCAGGCACCGGAATGAGGGTGGTTCCCCGGCGGAGATTCTGCCCGTCGAAATCGCCCGGCAGCGTGTTATTCTCGCCGATAAAGTCGGCCACGAACCGGGTGCGCGGGTGGTCATAGACCGTTTGCGGGCTGTCGAGCTGATCGATAACGCCCCGGTTCATCACCGCAATCCGGTCAGACATGGTGAGGGCTTCTTCCTGGTCGTGGGTAACAAAGACAAACGTAATGCCCAGTTGCTGATGGAGGTTTTTGAGTTCCTGCTGCATCTGTTTTCGCAGTTTGAGGTCCAGGGCGGCCAGCGGTTCATCGAGCAACAGGATTCTGGGCTGGTTTACAATGGCTCTGGCCAGCGCAATACGCTGTTGCTGCCCCCCCGAAAGTTCTTTGGGTTTGCGGGTTTCGTAGGTTTCCATTTGCACCATTTCCAGCGCCTGGCGGGCCTGTTGGGTGCGGTCGGCTTTGTTAATTCCTTTTTGTTTAAGCCCAAACGCCACGTTGTCGAACACGCTCAAGTGCGGAAAGAGCGCGTAGTTCTGAAAAACGGTGTTCACGTTCCGGCGGTAGGGCGGCAGGTTGGTGATGTCTTCACCATCGAGCAGCACGCGCCCGGCCGTGGGTGCTTCAAAGCCGGCAATCAGCCGCAGCAAGGTCGTTTTGCCGCAGCCGCTGGGTCCGAGCAGCGTCAGAAATTCGCCCTGGCGGATGCTCAGGTCGAGTGGGGGAATGACGCGGTTGGTATGAAACGATTTCTCGATTCGCTCCAGCTGAACCAGTGTCGGCTGCTGATGCGATGCGGAGTTGCCCGGCCCGGCAGCCACCAAACTATCCGAAGTATATTTCATGGTACTGTATGCAACAACCAGATTATCAATTCTTTAAAAAACACCAATAAGCCAATCTTGCCATTGGCTTCCGCTCAGATGGGGCGCGTGTCCTGTTCGCCGTATTTCACCGTCAGCACCAGTGCCAGGAGCGAAATAATGAAAATCACCGTTGAAATGGCATTTACTTCGGGCGTGATGCCCCGGCGCATCATGGTATATATTTCGATGGGCAGCGTGTTGTCGCGGGCGATCAGAAAAAACGTTACCGGAATTTCATCCAGCGACAGCGTAAACGACAGCAGAGCCGCGCCGGTCAGGGCCGTGCGGATATTGGGCAGCAGCACCTTAAAAAACACCTGAACGGGTGGGGCACCGAGGTCGGCGGCTGCCTCCTCCAGAAAGGGGTCGAGCCGTTTCAGGCGGGCATATACCTGCGTCAGCACAATACAGATCAGGAACGTTGTGTGGCCAATGGCCACCGCCAGCAGCGACATAGGAATACCCAGCAACGGAAAAAAAGACAGCATGGCCACGCCCGTCAGAATACCCGGCAGCGTAACGGGCAGCAACACCACCCGCTCAAAAAACCGCTTCAGCCAAAAGTCGTAGCGGTGCATGGCCAGCGCCCCGGTCA
>JAYVAP010000572.1:0-2713 GCA_043750915.1 Spirosoma sp.
TTACCGACGACTATGTGACCGTGGACTTCGGAACGGGCTGCCTGAAAGTGACCCCCGCCCACGACCCAAACGATTACGCGCTGGGGCTGAAGCATAACCTGCCCGTGCTCGACATATTGAACGACGATGGTACGCTGAACGAAAAAGCCCAGATCCTGGTCGGCCAGGATCGGTTTGCCGCCCGGAAAGCCATTATCAAACGACTCGATCAGGCAGGTCATCTGGCGAAAGCAGAAGATTATAAATCGAATGTTGGTTTTTCGGAGCGGACCAACGCCGTGATAGAGCCGAAACTATCGTTGCAGTGGTTTCTGAAAATGGACGAGCTGGCGAAGCCCGCCCTCAACAGCGTGATGAACGATGTTGTGCAGCTCTACCCGCCCAAATTCAAGAATATGTACCGGGCCTGGATGGAGAACGTGCATGACTGGTGCATCAGCCGCCAGTTGTGGTGGGGTCAGCAAATTCCGGCGTTTTATATGCAGGACGGAACCGTGATTGTGGCCCGCACCAAACACGAAGCGCTGGAGAAGGTGCAGCATGAAAAACTCCTTTTTGCCCTCACCGAAGCCGACCTGACGCAGGACGAAGATGTGCTGGATACGTGGTTTTCGTCGTGGCTCTGGCCTATGTCGGTGTTTTTGCCATCCGGCGACCCCACCGATCCGAAAGCCGGACCAGACGACCTCAACTATTATTACCCGACCAACGACCTGGTGACGGCCCCGGAAATCCTGTTTTTCTGGGTCGCCCGGATGATTATGGCGGGCTATGAATACAAGGGAGAAGCCCCGTTCAAAAATGTGTACCTGACGGGCATTGTCCGCGATAAGCAGGGCCGAAAAATGTCGAAATCGCTGGGCAACTCGCCCGACCCACTCGACCTGATTGACCAGTACGGGGCCGACGGGGTGCGCACGGGTATGCTGTTTAGCTCGCCCGCCGGAAATGATTTGCCATTTGATGAAAAATTGGTTGAACAGGGTCGCAATTTCAGCAACAAAATCTGGAACGCCTTCCGATTGGTAAAAGGATGGACCAGTGCCCCCCCCGTAGAGACGCAAGATGTTGCGTCTCTGCCTGTTCGGTGGTTCGACTCCCGACTAAATGTGACGCTGGCGCAGGTTGAGGACGATTTTCAGAAATTCCGCATTTCCGATGCGTTACAGGCTGTTTATAAGTTGATTTGGGATGATTTCTGTTCGCAATACCTCGAACTGGTCAAGCCCGCTTTCGACGCTGCCACCGGCATTGCCCAGCCCATCGACCAGCCAACTTACGATGCAACGATCAATTTTTTCGAGCGACTCATGTGTCTGGCACACCCGTTTATGCCGTTTCTTACCGAAGAAATCTGGCAGGACATCCGCCCGCGCAAACCTGGCGACAGCATCTGTCTGGCACCTTTCCCCAAACCTGGCGCGGTCGATACGCTTATCCTGACTGACTTTGAAACGCTGTTTGAGGTCATCACCAACGTTCGGAGTATCCGCAATGTCAAAGCGATTTCGCCCAAAACCGCCTTGCCAATGGCCATTAAAACGCATCAGCCAGCGGTGTTCGAGCCGCTCGAACCCCTGATCCAGAAAATGGCCAATGTGTCGGCCATAAGCTACGTAACCGAAAAAGCTGCCGGGTTGCCATTCCTGATCAAAAGTGATGAGTTTTTTGTCGACATCGCCGAAGAAATAGACGTGGAACAGGAAATTGAAACAGCCCGCAGGGACTTGGAATACCTGATTGGCTTTCGGGAGTCGACGCGCAAGAAATTGGCCAACGAGCGGTTTGTTGCCAATGCCAAGCCTGAACTGGTAGATCGTGAACGCCAGAAACTCGCCGATGCGGATGCTAAAATACAGGCCCTCCAGCAGCGGTTGACCGATTTAGCGGAATAGTGAGCGCAGAAATCGAGAACGGGGCTTTGTCCATGGGGCATCAGTTGGGGTCAACCGTTGCCAACGGTTCCGCACTTGTTTCCGCTAAACCTAAGAATCAACAAACTTTATCCAATAATATTGCAAAAAAAGTGGCAACATAATTGTATTATTGCTACGTCAATCAGCTATTACCCGCATCAATGAACAAGTGCATATTCCTCGACCGCGATGGCGTACTCAACGAAGACCGGACTGACTACGTCTATCGGGTCGAAGATTTTATTATTCCCGACGGCGTTCCCGAAGCCCTTCGCAGCCTGAAAGAAGCGGGCTATCTGCTCATCGTAATTACCAATCAGGCGGGTATTGCCAAAGGACTTTATACGCGCGACGACGTGATGAAGTGCTACGATTATTTGCAAACCCAATGCGGACATGTGATCGACGATATTTATTACTGCCCCCACCACCCGGCCTACGATAGCCAGTCACTAACCCGAAAACCAGAATCGCTGCTGCTCGAAAAGGCAATGGCCAAATACAATATCGTGCCCGGCGAGTCGTGGATGATTGGCGATGCCCTGCGCGACATGCAGGCCGGTAAGCGCGTGGGCGTGCGAACGGTGCACATTGCCCACAATACCCACCCCACAACGACAGACTGCGACGGCTGCGCCCCAAATTTGCTGGAAGCCTCGCGGTTTGTGCTGGCTCGGGCATAAGCCAAAAACGGCTGCCCATCCGCGCAGGATTGGCAGCCGTTTCCAACAAAGTAATCTTTTCCTTACGCCCGCACCGATCTTAGTGCTGGCTTATGCACACTTCCGTAGGCCGGA
>JAYVAP010000573.1:0-3722 GCA_043750915.1 Spirosoma sp.
CACGCTGTTCCACACGCGGTTGCGCTCGCCCCAGAGGTAGCGATCTTCGTTGACAAACTGAATTTTGGCCGTATGCTGCACCACGATATTGCCAATTGCCCAGGATTCATTAACCTGATCGTTGATGGTATTGAGCAGCACCCCCGCCAGCAAAAGATTGGGCGAGACCTGCGTTGGCACGTTGGGGTTGTTGTTAACTTCGGCAAACTCGTTGTCGCAGGAAAAACCAGCGAAGAGGGCCGTCACAAAGAAAATTGATTTTATAAATTTCATCTTTTGATTTTGGTTGATGGCTGTCCTCCCGCAGCCGGTGCCAGCATCGGTTGCGGGAGAGCAGCGTTATATTTATAATTTCAGGCCCAGATTAAACCCAAAGCTCCGGCTCGATGGAATGGCCATAAACTCAATGCCGGGTAGGGCCGTGCCATCCGCGTAGGACATGGTTTCGGGATCAACGTGCGGCACCTTCGACCAAACGGCTAAGTTGCGGCCCACGAGCGTAAACGTAACGCCCCGCAGCGGTACACGCCCCCAGAATTTATCGGGGATATTGAAGCCAAGCTGCACCTCGCGGAGTTTGGCAAACGACGCATCGTACATGACTCCCTCGGCAATATTGCGGCCCCCGGTCCAGGCCGAGTGCCACTGCCGCGAGTTCAGTTTCACGTCGTTAGGCGCAAACGTATTGCTGCCGTCGGGGTTGGTGGTGGCTACTTTTACGCCCGCCCCAATTACGCCGTTGCCGGGCTTGCTCAGGTCGTAGCCATCGGCGCGGCCTTCGAGCGATTCGACAATGATGCCGCCTTCACGCCCAACGGTCTGGGTTTCGGAATACAGCTTCCCGCCCTGCCGGATGTCGAACAGAAAACTCAGCCGCAGGTTGCGGTAACTCAGGCTGTTGTTGATGCCCAGCAGGAAATCGGGGTTGTAGTTGCCCAGTTTAATCCGTTCGGTGGTGGCCACGGGCCGACCGGCGTTATACACCATCTGCCCCACAAACTGGCCCGTTGCGTCGTAGTACGGCTTTTTGGGGTCGGTGTTCTGCACGCGGGCGAAGCCAATGCCGTACATGTCGCCCATGCGTTCGCCCACGCGGGCTTCGATGCTTACCCGGCGGCTGGCCATCACGAAGTTCTTGATGTTGTCCGACAGTTCGATGACCTTGCTGCGGTTGGACGAGAAATTAAAATCGACACCCCAACGCAGGCCGTTAGGTTGATCGACGGGCACCAGATTCAGGGCTACCTCAACACCGCTGTTACGAATCAGACCGGCGTTGATGGCCCGGCTGTTGAACCCACTCGTGATGGACAGCGGAATATTCAGAATCTGATTGCGGGTGTTGGTTAGGTAATACGACACATCTAAGCCAACCCGGCGTTTAAACATTTTCAACTCAAAACCACCCTCAAACGAACTACTGATTTCGGGTTTTAGGTTGAAGTTAGCGAGCCGGTCGGTTTCGCCGTAGACCTGGCTGTTGCCAAACGGGTCGCCGGGCTTGTAGGACTGGGTGAAGGTAAAAGCGTCGGTATCATTCCCCACTGATGCGTAGTTGACGCGGGCTTTCAGAAACGAAATCGGCTGGGGCAGCACGAACATATCGCTCAATACCAAACTCAACGCTGCCGACGGGTAAAAATACGAATTATCCTGGGTGCCCAACGCGCGGGCGTATGCAGGCAACGTTAGCGCGCTCGACCAGTCGTTGCGGGCCGTTAGCTCCAGAAATGCGTAATTCCGGTAGGCCACCTGCGCCGAGCCGTACAGCGAATTAACGCGTTTGCCGGTAATGCTCTGTGCCGTTTGCAGCGGGATGCGGGTGTTGGTGAGGTTGTAGATGCCGGGGATATTCAGCTGGCCGGCATTATTCTCCAAAAAATCAGATTTCTGGCGAAGCTGGTTACCGCCGAGCGTACCCGACACGGTCCAGTTCTGGTTAAACTCGCGGTTGGCGGTGAACAAAAAATCGGAGTTACGCTCTTCGGTCAAAATGCGCGTGTCGCGAAACTGCCCGAAGGGAAACCGCTGCGTGCTGAACGCCCGGCGGTATTCACGTTTTTCATTGCTGTAGTCGATGGCCGTGCGGGCCTGCACACTCAGCCAGGAAGTGAGATCGTACTTGAGCGACACATTCCCCAGCATCCGGTCGTAGAGCTGGCCGTTGGTGTTTTCGAACACGGTCAGGTACGGGTTATCGTGGTAGTTATAGTTCCAGTTAAACTGCCGGGTCCCCTCCTGCCCGGGCATCCAGTATGCTTTCAGCGGGTCGAGCTGTACCGAAGGAGGCAACCAGCAGTTAAACAAATACATGATGCTCTCGGTACCATAGCTGATAGACGGGCGGTTGCCGCTTTCGCCTTTGATGTAACTCACAAAAGCGTTGGCCGAGAACTTCGGCGTAAAGTTATAACCCCCGCTCAGCGAGGTGGTATACCGCTTCAGGTCGGTGTTGGGCACAATGCCGGTTTGGTTCAGCAGCGTGTGCGCCAGTCGAAAATTACCGGCATCGTTGCCACCCGTGAGGGCAATACTCGTGGTGTTGGTGCGGCCCGTCTGCAAAAACTTCCCCAGATTATTAGACTCGGCAGCCCAGGGTGTGGGTGTGATGACGCTGCCCGCCGGGGCGTTCAAATCACCCCCCCGGAAGTTGGTAGGCTGGCCATTGAGCGTGCGGGGGGAGTTAAACTGCGGGTAGTTTTTGTTGAGCGAAAACGCCGGTCCCCAGGCTTCGTCGGTACCGTCGGTCTGGCCTGCTCCTGCGCCGTTGACGAACGAAAAATCGCCGTTGTTGGCGTTTCCCTGCCCATATATATTCTGATAATCAGGCAGTTTCAGGGGCGTTTCAATGGTTTGGTTGGTATTTATTTCAACGCCGATGCCTTTGCTGCCCCGGCCCGACTTGGTTTTTATCACGATAACACCGTTGGCGGCCCGTGCGCCATAGAGGGCCGAAGCCGCCCCGCCTTTCAGCACGTTGACCGACTCAATATCGTCGGGGTTGATGAAGCTGGCACCGTTGCCAAAATCCACTTCGGTATTGTTGCGTCCCGAAGCACCCGTAAAGCCATTGGAAATGGGCACCCCGTCGATGACGTAGAGCGGCTGGTTTTTATTGAGGTCTACCGATCGCTCGCCCCGGATGGTGACCCGCGCCGACCCGCCGATGCCCGACGGGCTGCCCACCACCGTCACGCCCGCCACCTTGCCGGCCAGCTGGTTGGTCACGTTTGTTTCGCGGGCAACGGTCAGGGCGGTCCCCTGAATTTCCTGCGTAGCGTAGCCGAGGGCTTTTTTCTCCCGCTGAATGCCGAGGGCCGTTACCACCACTTCGCCCAGCGTCTGGGCATCGGCCCGGAGCAGAACGTCGATGGTGCTGCGGCTGCCCACGGCTATTTGCTGCGTTTCGTAGCCAATAAAAGAAAACGTCAGGGTAGCGTTGGGCGGGGCGTTGAGCGTATAGGTACCGTCGGCGAGGGAGCTGGTGCCGGTGGTGGTGCCTTTGATGATGATCGACACGCCCGGCAGGGCCTGATTATCGTCCGAAGCCGTTATGCGGCCCGTAATGGTCTGGGCCAGCGCGGCCAGATTCGGTAACAGAGAACATAAAAAAACCACCACAAACCGAACTAAATTCGGAGGCAGTGTCATAGATACAGGTAAACGTTTTGATCCCATGACTTTTTGCAGGTTGATTCATTTGGTAATTCCCACAAAAGTAT
>JAYVAP010000574.1:0-2565 GCA_043750915.1 Spirosoma sp.
TGAAAACGGCCGGGCTACTCGAATATCAGGTCCATATTCTTATCCTTAAACGTTTCGTCGTCCAGGTCCAGAAACTCCTCCCAGAAAGGATCTGCGGGCAGGGCGGCTTTGCAAATGAGGGGGCGATCCGGCGCACCGGCCGGCTTAACGGGATGAATAAAATACAGCCGCCGGGCATGTAAGTATATTTTTTTGTCGGCAACGGCGCGGTCATAGCCGTATTTCACATCGCCCCGAATAGGGCAACCCATGTGCGCCAGTTGCGCCCGTATCTGGTGGGGTCGACCCGTAATAGGGTTCACCTCAATAAGGTAGTGCTCATTGATCTTGCCCATCAGGCGGTAAGATAGTTCGGCCTTTTGCGATTTGGGTGCTTCGTAATCGTAGACCGTTACCTGATTTTTCTGCTCATCTTTCACGAGCCAGTTCACCAGTTTGCCAGCATCTTCGGGCGGCTTTTTCCGAACAACGGCCCAGTAGGTTTTTTGCACCTGCCGCTTCCGGAAAATTTCGTTCATCCGCTCCAACGCCTTCGAGGTGCGGGCAAAAACAACCAAACCACTAACCGGACGGTCGAGCCGGTGAACCAGGCCCAAAAAAACCTCACCCGGTTTTTCGTATTTTTCTTTGACGTATTGCTTCAGCACGTCCAGCAGGGTTTCATCGCCGGTACGGTCGCCCTGCACCAGAATGCCGGGTACCTTATTGACAATCAGCAGGTGATTATCTTCGTAGACAACCTGAAATGGATTTTTTTTCATCATAAGCCACCAACTCCAGACGGGGCTGTTATAGTAACTCAATATGCTTCTTTCTCGTTCGGGAAGTCGTGGCCTTTCACATCGTCGACGTAATGCGCAATGGCTTCCGTCATGATCGTGTGCAGGTCGGCATATCGGCGCAAAAAGCGCGGCTTGAACTCGTTGGTAATGCCCAGCAAATCATGAACGACCAATATCTGGCCATCGGCATCCGGCCCGGCCCCAATACCGATGGTGGGAATGAGCAGACGCTGGGAAACTTTTTTGGTTAGGGCAGCGGGAATTTTTTCGAGCACCACACTAAAACACCCAATGTCCTGGAGCATCAGCGCATCGTCGAGCAGTTTTTGCGCTTCGGCTTCTTCTTTGGCCCGCACTGCGTAGGTACCAAATTTATAAATCGACTGGGGAGTCAGGCCGAGGTGCCCCATCACCGGAACACCCGCGCTCAGAATCCGGGCAATGGAATCTTTTATTTCCAGCCCACCTTCCATCTTGACGGCGTGCGCACCCGACTCTTTCATGATCCGAATGGCCGACCGCAGGGCCTCCGTCGAATTGCCCTGGTAGGAGCCAAACGGCAGATCGACCACCACCAACGCCCGTTTGACACCCCGCACCACCGAACCGGCGTGGTAAATCATCTGGTCGAGCGTGATAGGCAGGGTGGTTTCGTGGCCCGCCATCACGTTTGAGGCCGAATCGCCCACCAGAATTAGCTCAACCCCGGCCGTGTCTACTGCCCGGGCCATCGAGAAATCGTAGGCCGTCAGGGCAGAGATTTTCTCGCCTTTATTTTTGAGTTCCTGAATGGTGTGCGTCGTAACGCGCTTAATATCGGGGTTATGAACAGACATTTTCAATGAACAGTTAAAGCGCGTTTTTACGGCCTGTTAGGAGCCAAAAATATGATTTTCGAGGGTATCTGCTGCTGGCCAGCACCGGTTTGTTACCTCAACGGGGTATCAGCCAGGACTCCGGGTTGAGTTTGGTGAACTCTTTCCAGATTTGAAACTGAATTTCGGATACTCCATTTTTATCGGTGGCTACGGTGCCAATGGACTCGCGGGCTTTCAACCGCTGCCCCACCCGAACCGATACGGTCCGCAGTTTGGCGTAGATGGTGAAATAGTCGCCGTGCTGAATGGCCACTACGTTGTTCATACCCGGCATACTGGCCACGTCCTGAACGATGCCGTCATATACCGTTCGGACACCCTCGCCCGCGTTGGTTTGAATATCGACCCCCTGATTCTCAACGTAAATACCTTTCAGAACGGGGTGGGGTTTGCGCCCAAAGCGGTCGGAGATAAATCCTTTGGTAACGGGCCACGGCAGCCTGGCCCGCGATGCCGTGAAAGACGATGCCAGCGCGGCTTCTTCGTCGTTGAGGTTGTTGTTCCGGCGGTCGTCGGGTTTGCGGGTAGCAGGCTCGGGGGGTCCAGGATCGGGTTCGGCAGGGCGCTCGGCTTTGGCAACGTCGGCGGGGGCGGGCTTTTCGCCCGCTTTTTTGGCGGCAGCCACGGCTTCTTCAGCCCGTTTCCGTTCGGCTGCCCGGCGGGCGACTTCGGCGCGGGCAACCCGCTCGCGGTCGAGCCGGTCGGCGCGGTCGCGGGCTTCGCGGGCGGCCCGCTCCCGGGCTTCGCGGGCCACAATGCGGGTAATCATGGATGCCAGCCGGTTTACTGCCCGGCGACTTTCGGCCAGTTCGGTGCGTAGTTCAACCTCTTTCTGACCCAGCTCTTTTACGACCTGATTTTTTTCTCCTTTGAGGGTTTCGAGTTTCTGGGTTTCATTTACTTTC
>JAYVAP010000575.1:0-3998 GCA_043750915.1 Spirosoma sp.
CTTTTCGTCGTTCCTCAATACCGGTGCGTTCAATGATCCATTCGCTGGATAAGCCGTTGAGCTGGGTAAAATGTTCATTGCCAACCACCGGCGTCGGCAGATAATGGCTCATTGTATGAATATACATCAGGCAAAAAAAGTAAAACTAACGGGGGCTATTTCCAAATTAGTGCCGAAAGTTAAATCCTTCCGGGAAAACATGGTATTTTCCATTAGAACAATACCAAAA
Organism: Spirosoma sp.; assembly: GCA_043750915.1. GTDB lineage: Bacteria > Bacteroidota > Bacteroidia > Cytophagales > Spirosomataceae > Spirosoma. Next base: position 230 of record JAYVAP010000575.1, read on the forward strand.
GATACTAACAAAAGCTAACTATTCAGGGTTAATTGCCGGAAGTCAGGCTTTTCCCGCCCCAAAATTAAGCGATAAAGGTCGAGTAACTTGCTGGCTTCGGTGGTCCAGTTATAGTGCTGCTCCACGGCCAGCCGCCCGCGTGCGCCCATCAGGCGGGCCTGCTCGGGGTGTTCGATCAGGTAGCGCATGGCGGTGGCCAACTGCGCGGGGTCGGTTGGCGACACACAAAAGCCGCACTGGTGTCGCTCCACCACATCGCGATAAAGCGGGAAATCGGACGTGATCACGGGCAACCCAAGGGCCATGTACTCAAACAGTTTGGTGGTATAAGAATCGGGGTAATCGCCAACGGGTTTCAGCAACGCCAGCCCCGCCGTGGCACGGGCAGCATACGGAAAGGCTATCCGCTGATCGGCGTAGCCGTGGAAATGGCAATTACCCCGCACCAGGTCGAAGGCAGGAAGCCGGTCCTGGTCTTTTTCTGCCACCGTTTGCCGCCCAAACAGATGCATCACAAAAGCTGGGTAAGTGGTTCGGAGTTTCACCAGCCCGGCAATCAGCGTATCGAAGGCCCGCCCAAAGCTGATCAGGCCAATATAGAAAAAGATGGGTTGTGCCGGATTGGGGTGGTAGGGTTGCCGAAACGGTTCCAGAAACGGCAGCAGCGGGTAGTTATAAATAATGGTGTGGGGCCTGGCCAGGTTGTTATACGTATTCAGGTAAGCGTGTTCGGTAAAAATCAGGTAGCAATATTGCCGGGCCAGCGCATCGAACCAGGCAAAAGCTTGCCTCGGCAACCAGCCCTGGTTGATGGATTTAAGGTGCATTTTTTTAAACAGATTTTCCTGTACTTCGTAAATAACTGCTGCGCCAAACAATCGAAACAGAAACGCAAAGGGCAGAAAATCAGGCGTATATACATGAACAATAGCCGGCCGAAGCCACAGGCACCGCAGCAAAACGTAGGGTCCCGTGATGAGCACCCGACAGCCGACACGCCTGAAAAACGGTAGCCGAACAAACCGGATACCGGGGGCAACAGCTGGGTCAGCGCGGGGCAATGCACAAATCACCTCATAGGCATCGGCCAGCGTTCGTGCCTGTTTGAACACCACGCGGGGGTCCTGGGGCGGATGGGCCGTGCTGACATGAAGAACACGAAGCTTTTTCAGAAGCGTTTTTTCTGGCCTGATGATACGGAGTACCCGCTATTTTATGCCAAAGCTACGCAGTTCTGCGTCGATTTGCCGATTCCAGCGTTCCTGAGCCGCCTGGTTGAGGCTATGGTTGGTTTCGTCGTCATATTGTTTCTGAAGTTTGTTCATCTCCCGAAACGACTCGACAAACTGGTGCTGGATAAGGCTGTTATAATCCTCAATAGTCAGGCTGTCTGGCTGAACGGCCCGTTTGAATCGCTCGGCAGTGATTTTCGTAATGTCGAAATGGCGTTGTTCGTGATTCAGGGCGTAGGCATTTCGGGCATCGGGCCGCGCCCACGACGAGCTTTTGAGCATGTAACTTTTGGCCGACAACCGGAGCGTGATGATGCCCTCTTTTACGGAGCTGCGACCCTCATAGGCGAAGCTCGTGAACACTTCGGCTGCGTAGTGGCTGCCCCGGCGTGGCTCGGCCCGGAAGTCGGCCCAGGTCAGGGTTCGTTTGGGGTTGTACTGCACCGTGTCGTCGGCGGTGATGCGCGTATCGTCGGTAAAAACAACCCGGATGCCGGTGGCCAGTTTCTCGTTTTGTTTGGCTTCGCGGTTCATGTATGTATTCAGGCTGTGCAACGATGCCACGAGTGCCTGCCGGATGGTTGGCTCAATAACCGTTAACTGCCCCAGTGGCCGCGTATAACTGGCACTACCCCGGTATTCGGTCAGGCGGGTACTGGTTTCCAGGCCGTTGATGTCTTTACCCAATAACTCAAACGCAACGGCATACGTAAATTCGCCCCGCACGCGATTGCCAACGGCGGTCTCGGCAATGCGGCACTGGCGGATGTGCAGGGCAATGGGCCGAAGGGATTTATTTTGCTTGAGGTTCTGGCTCACAAACGCCCGCACGCTGCTGACCACACCACCCTCCAGGTCGACGGGCTGGGCGGGTTGGTTGAGCATCAGGGCCAGCCGGGCAACCGGCCCCCGCTCAGGCCGCTGGTCGGCAACGAGGGCGATGTAGAACTGGGCCGGCACGAAGGGCAGCGGCTGGGGTTGCAGCCGGATGGGGTCGGGCGAAAAAGCCATGACCAACCAGCCAGCCATCAATCCCAGAAGATACTGTTTAGCGGGCATCAGATCAGTAAGCCAACGGTTCGTGCATACACCTCCTGCAATGAAATGTTAGGTTGATCGTGCTGATTGTATGCGTTGCTACCATGTTGTTGAGCGATATCACGGACCGAAGTCCCGGCTGTGTGCTTAATCAATCAGCGTGGCTTTGCCATTCATCACGTCGTTTTCAACGTTTTTAAACTTCACGTCGCGCTTCACCGATCCATCGCCATACTGCACGTTCACGCGGGCGTTGCGGTCCAGCTTGGCCACCCGAATTGGGGCCTGCCGCTGCATGGGGGGCGCACCCGCACCCATGGCGTTGTTGTCCGACATACGCCGGGCATATTCTTCAGGGCCGGTAGCGAGGTGGTCGTCGTCGAAATCTTCCATGTTGGTGTGCAACCGGGGCTGCGGCTCGGGCCGACGCTGCGCTGGTGCTTTCCTGATCTCCTGCTGCACCTCCTCCGCATCCTGCGCCGGGATGTCGGCTTTGCTCAGGAAACTGATGGTATCGAAATTGACTTTGGTGAGAAAACGCCTGAACAACTCCACCGACTCAAATTTATAGACCAGCAACGGGTCTTTCTGCTCAAAAACGGCGTTCTGCACCGATTGCTTGAGGTCGTCCATTTCGCGGAGGTGTTCTTTCCACTCCTGATCGATCACCGACAGCGTCACGGCTTTCTCCATCTCCGTCACTAAGTCGCGCCCACCCGTTTCAACCGCCTTGCGCAGGTCCGATACCACCGTCAGTTCGTGCAGCCCATCCGTAAAGGGCACCACAATGTTTTTTATCTGATGCCCCTGATCGGTCAGCACCTGCGTCAGCACGGGTATTGCTTTGTCGGCAATGGCCAAATTTTTAGCCCCATACTGCATTTCGGCTTCGGCATACAACCGCCGGATCTGATCGGGTTTCTTCAGGCGCGCAAACTCATCGGCGGTCAGCTCGGGCACCACCCCAATGGTGGTAAGCAACTGGAGCTTTATCTCTTCGTAGTTTCCCTCACTGTTGTTAACCGTTTCTTCAACCACGTCATACATGGTGTTGGCAATATCGAGCGGTAAACGGTCGCCGAAGAGCGCGTTCCGACGGCGTTTGTAGATGGCCTCGCGCTGGTAGTTCATCACGTCATCGTATTCCAGCAGCCGCTTCCGAACGCCAAAGTTGTTTTCTTCAACCTTTTTCTGCGCCCGCTCAATAGATTTGGTAATCATCGAATGCTGAATCACTTCGCCTTCTTCCAGGCCCATGCGGTCCATCACTTTGGCAATCCGGTCGGAACCAAACAACCGCATCAGGCTATCTTCGAGCGATACAAAAAACTGCGACGTGCCGGGATCACCCTGCCGACCGGCCCGCCCGCGCAACTGCCGGTCCACCCGGCGCGATTCGTGACGTTCTGTACCGATAATGGCCAGGCCACCCGCCGTCCGCGATTCGGGCGTGAGTTTGATATCGGTGCCTCGCCCGGCCATGTTGGTGGCAATGGTGA
>JAYVAP010000576.1:0-3085 GCA_043750915.1 Spirosoma sp.
GTTGTGGGCCACAAACGCTATCAGGCTCCCTGCTCCTCCTGGGCCACCTCGGCAGTGGGGGCTGTTACTGCTTCGGGCGCAACCGTTTCACCTTCGGCACGGGCCTGGGCCAGATCCTGGGTGCGTTTGGTTTCTTCCTCTTCCTGAACGCGCTGATCATCCTTGTCCTGTTTCCGCTCCATCAAACCTTCTTCAATGGCTTTGCCGATGGCCAGCGTAATAAGGGAAATGGACTTGTAGGCATCGTCGTTGGCCGGAATGGCGAAATCGACTTCTTCGGGATTGGAGTTCGTGTCGCACATGGCAAACACGGGAATGCCGAGCCGGTGCGCTTCAGAAACGGCAATGTGCTCGCGTTTCACATCTACCACAAACAGAGCCGCCGGCAAACGTGTCAGGTCGGCAATACCGCCCAGCACGCGCTCCAGCTTTTCTTTGTCGCGGCTGCGGGTCAAACGCTCGCGCTTGGCAATGCTTTTGACGGTCTCCTCGTCTTTCAGCATTTTTTCGAGCGTTTGCATTTTCTTGAGCGACTTACGGATGGTGGCGAAGTTGGTGAGCATGCCACCCTGCCAGCGGTCGGTAACGTAGGGCATTTTCAGGCGACGCGCTTCTTCCGAAACGATTTCCTGCGCCTGTTTTTTGGTAGCCACGAACATCACTTTCCGGCCCGAGCGAACAATGCCTTTGAGGGCGTTGGCGGCTTCGTCGAGCGAGGCCAGCGTTTTGTTGAGGTCGATAATATGGATGCCGTTCTTCTCCATGAAGATGTACGGAGCCATCCGGGGGTCCCACTTACGCGTAAGGTGGCCAAAATGCACACCCGCGTCGAGGAGGTCTTTATATTCGATTTGTGCCATTTTCAGAATGAAAAATGATTGGGTTAACAAAATACGCAGCACCGCCCGTCGGCATCATCTAAGGGCAGTCTGGACTAAACTAATGGGTGAGCAACCAGTTACCAGCCTGGCGAACAAACGCAGAAAGCCGTTAACTGACAGCCGGATTTTACCGTTTCGAGAACTGGAACCGCCGGCGGGCTTTTTTCCGACCGGGCTTCTTGCGTTCTACCATCCGGGAATCCCGCGTGAGGAACCCTTCTTTTTTGAGGGCCGGGCGAAACTCAGCGTTCATCTCCACCAATGCGCGGGCAATGGCCATGCGCGTGGCTTCGGCCTGACCCGACACACCGCCACCGCGCACGTTGACACGCACGTCGTAGCCGCCCGCACCGTTGACGGTCAGAAACGGCTGGTTGAGGATGATTTGCAGCACCTCTGTCGGGAAATACTGTTTGTAGTCTTTTCCGTTTACGGTGATGGCTCCGCTGCCCGCCGACATGTAGATGCGGGAGATGGCTGTTTTGCGACGGCCAATGGTATTAATACGATCCATTCGTCTTGGGACTTAAAATGTAACGACTGTGGGTTGCTGAGCCGCGTGGGGGTGGTTGTCTCCCGTATAAACGTGCAGGTTGGTAAACAACCGCCGGCCGAGCCGGTTTTTGGGCAACATACCTTTCACAGCATGTTCGATAACGCGCTCGGGATGCTTGTCGAGCATCTGGCGGGGCGTTGTAAAGCGCTGACCGCCGGGGTATCCCGTGTGGCGGACGTAGATTTTGTCGGTCATTTTTTTGCCCGTGAAGCGAATCTTCTCGGCGTTAATGACGATTACGTTGTCTCCGCAGTCAACGTGTGGGGTGAAGTTGGTTTTGTGTTTGCCGCGAATCAGGGCTGCGATCTGGCTGGCCAGCCGACCAAGCACTTCGCCCTGAGCGTCAACCACAACCCATTCCTTCTGCACCGTTTCTTTGTTGGCAGAGATGGTTTTGTAACTGAGCGTGTTCACTATAATAAGGAGACTAAATAGTTGATTTTCACTTTCTTACTTACGCCGAGACGCACCCGCCCTCAAACGGGAGTGCAAATATACGGCGTATGCCGCTGAAAAACAATGAGGTGGCCCGAATTTGGCGGTTAAGTGATCTTTGTGCTATGACCCGGCCCTGGCTAATTCGACCCGGCTAATCAGATCTTTTGTCTTTATGGCTATTTCCTTTATATCATCATAAATAACTTCATTAACCAGGGCGCGATCTTCTTTGGTCAACTGCGCATCCGAAGCCCGAACGCGCTCCCAAAAAGCAACCTTCTCTGCCTCATTCGTTAATAGACCGTATTCAGCCAGTTCGCGCTGAATTTGCTCACTCATCAGTTGCCTGTTCATCGTCTTCCTGTATTTTTTTGTCGATTTCCAACAATAGTTCCAGCAGTTGATCGGTAGCACTTATTATCTGCTCCGTTACTCCTTCGTCCGTACGACGCTTCCTGTAAAAATCAAGCATCGTCACCAATCCCTGCCGGTGAAGCAATAGTAATCTTTTACGTTCTGTCATCTAAGCTACGAAAAAATAGTTTATTACCTCTTACCGCAGCTTGAGCGTAGCCAGCGTCAGCACGGCCAGAATGATGCCCACAATCCAGAAACGGGTGACAATTTTGGCCTCGTGGTAGCCTTTCTTCTGAAAATGGTGGTGCAGGGGCGACATCAGGAAAATTCGCCTGCCTTCGCCATACTTTCGCTTCGTATATTTGAAATAACTGACCTGCATAATCACCGATACTAACTCGACCAGAAAGATGCCGCACATGAGCGGAATCAGCAGCTCCTTCCGAATGGCCAGCGACAGCACCGCAATAACGCCCCCCAGCATCAAACTGCCCGTGTCGCCCATGAACACCTGCGCCGGATAAGAATTATACCACAAAAAACCCACACACGCCCCCACAAAGGCCGCACAGAAAATTACCAGCTCTCCCGAATTGGGGATGTACATGATGTTGAGGTACTGCGAAATAATTTTGTTGCTCGACAAATAAGCCAGCACCCCAATGGTCAGGCCAATAATAACCGAGGTGCCGGCCGCCAGCCCGTCGATGCCATCGGTGATGTTGGCCCCGTTGGATACGGCCGTGATAATAAAAATACAAACCAGCACATAAACGATCCAGGTATAACTGTCGGGCAGGACCCCAAACAGGAGCGAACTGTAGTCAAAGTCATTGTTCTTGATGAACGGCAC
>JAYVAP010000577.1:0-5653 GCA_043750915.1 Spirosoma sp.
AGCCGGGCGTTGGTAAAACCGCCATCGCCGAAGGTCTGGCCCTGCGCATTGTGTAGGTAACGTGATGGTGCTCTTCGTATTTATCCTTGATGTTTGTCAGAATTTCGATGGTCTCATCGATAGACGTGGCATCGACCATCACCATCTGAAAACGCCGGGCCAGGGCACCGTCTTTCTCAATGTACTGGCGATATTCGTCCAGCGTAGTGGCACCAATGCATTGAATGTCGCCCCGGGCCAGTGCGGGTTTAAACATATTCGACGCATCGAGCGAGCCCGACGCACCGCCAGCACCCACAATCGTGTGCAGCTCATCGATAAACAGAATCACCTCCGGCGATTTCTCCAGCTCGTTCATCACGGCTTTCATGCGCTCTTCAAACTGACCCCGGTATTTGGTGCCGGCCACTAAGGAAGCCAGGTCGAGCGTAACGACACGCTTGCCAAACAGCACCCGCGACACTTTTTTCTGCACAATGCGCAGGGCCAGACCTTCGGCGATGGCGGTTTTACCAACGCCCGGCTCGCCAATGAGGATGGGGTTGTTTTTCTTCCGGCGGCTCAGAATCTGGGCAACGCGTTCAATTTCTTTCTCGCGACCCACGATGGGGTCGAGCTTACCTATTTCGGCGAACTTGGTCAGATCCCGACCAAAGTTATCCAACACTGGCGTGCGCGACTTTTCAGAACTTTTGGGGTCTTTGCCGGTGCCCGCGCTGCCGCTGCCACCAAACATGCCCCGATCGTTGTCGTCATCGTCGGTCTCGCTCGCCATCGTCGGGCGACTTCCCGTTGATTGATATTCCAGCATCTCCTTAATGACTTCGTAGTTGACGTTAAATTTATTTAGAATCTGCGTAGCCACGTTATCTTCGTCGCGCAGAATCGACAGCAGCAGGTGCTCGGTTCCGATGAGCGGGCTTTTGAAAATTTTGGCTTCTAAATACGTGATTTTAAGCGTTTTTTCCGACTGACGGGTCAGTGGAATATTCGCCAGATTTTTCACATTATTGGTGGCCGTTCCTTTCGTTGCCTGTTCAATGGTGACCCGAAGCTCGTCGAGCGATATGCCGAGTTTCTTCAGCAACCCAACGGCTACACCTTCGCCTTCACGGATCATGCCGAGCAACAGGTGCTCGGTTCCAATGTAGTCGTGGCCTAAGCGTAAGGCTTCTTCCCGGCTCAGCGAGATGACTTCCTTTACGCGGTTTGAAAATTTTGCTTCCATTCGCTTTTTGGGTCTCCTTAGGTACGCGTAATATTGGCTTAACGCAGCATGTACGGGATTTGTTCACCTGCCCGGGTGGGGTGAGGGGGCATTTTTCAGGCCGATCACTACCGGTTTTCCAGGGCCGGATTCAGGCTTGAAACTGCCGGAAACGACGTGCTTAGAAACTGTTTGGCGGCTGGTCCCTGGCAAAATAACAAATCCATACAACTCAGGTTTGGTACAAAATCAAGGCCAAAGTTTTGTGGGTATGGCACGGGTCGATAGAATTGGTACGATTTAGACTCGTTGGGCGGATTTATCCGGGAGCGGGCATCGACCGCACCGGAAACCGGTGTCTTTTCATAGCATTTTGTCAGGTTTATGCGTATATTGATGGTCAATAGTTTCAGACAAATTGTCAGTATTTCGTGGTTCATATCGAACAGAAACGACCATTTTTTTTGATAAACCGGCTCCAGTTCGGGCGCATAATGTTCATAAAAAGGTGCTTTGCCGTATGCCCCCCGCAAACACCGCCAGTGGTGGGTTTGCCAGTTCTGCCCGTTGTCGATGCGGCAGTCGCGAATGGGCGGGTGGTGCGTGCCCCGCAGCACCGGCACTGTCAGCACATCTACTTTGTTTGCGGTCCGCACATAGCTCCGATTTCTGTAACTTTGCTTTTGGTATTGCTCATGGGCTTCGAGCCACACCCGGTTGGCCTGCATCAATCCTGCCACATAATCCAGGCAGGGTAAATAGTGCAGTTCAATTAATAATTCGGAGGGGAACGGATTGCTTTCCACAAACAACTAGGTGATCTGTCCACAAGTAAAGTAAAAAAACAGTATCACCCGCTAATTTTATGATTTTTTAATTTCCGGCGGCTGCCCAACATCGCTAAATATTTGTTTTTCTGGTTCCTTATTGTTTTCGTATGTTGTTTTTTCGCTTGCTGTCGCGTCTGCCGTTGGGCTTACTGTTTGTCTTCGCCGATTTTCTTTATTATGTGTTGCGATACGGGTTGCGCTATCGGCGGGCAGTCGTGCTGGAAAATCTGCGTTTATCATTTCCTGAAAAAACGACGGCTGAAATTCAGACGCTCGCCAATGGCTTTTACCGCAACCTGACCGATGTGATTGTGGAAACGATCCGGATGCCCGCGCTGTTGCCGGCAGAGTTGCGGCAACGCGTTCGGTTCACCAACGCCGAACTGGTGCAAACCCGGCTGCGGGCCGGGCAAACAGTCATTGGCGTGGGATCGCACCAGGGAAACTGGGAGTGGGTACCGTCAGCATCGGTGGTCAACGATATGCCGGTCGACAGTGTATATAAACCGCTAAACAGCCCGTTTTTTGAAGAGATGATGCGCTTGGTGCGGTCGAGTTTCGGGGCGGTGCCCACGCCCATGGGTAGTTTGCCCCGCCAGATGGTGCTCCGCAAAAACGTGCCCCGCGTTATCGCGCTCGTGGCCGATCAGATGCCCGACGCACCGGAGCATGCCTACTGGACCCACTTCATGCACCGCAACACGCCGTTTTATCCCGGCACGGAGCGGCTGGCCCGCAGCCGCAACCTCCCCGTGTTTTACCTGCAGATGGTTCGGCTGCGCCGGGGGTATTACGAGGCCACGTTTACGCTCATTGGCGAGCCACCCTACGATAATCTGGTGCCTGGTGCGCTGCTGGAACGCTACCGCGATTTGCTGGAAGAAACCATCCGGAACCACCCCGCCGACTGGCTTTGGTCGCACCGCCGGTGGAAACATGATCGGGAGAAATACCAGAAAGTGGTCACTAAACTGACCTGAGCCGGGCAGTTGCCGGCGTTCAGCATCAAAAAGCCCCGACGAGTATTCGCCGGGGCTTTCTAACTTATAAAAAGAACAAATACGTTTTACTGACGGATGATTTTAACGGTTTTACGCTCGGTGTCGGTGCCCACCTGCAGGAGGTAGATACCTACTGAACGGCCAATCGAAATGCGCTGGCGCGGGTTGGTTCCGTTCATCTCAACGGTTTGCTCACTCACCCACTCGCCCCGGCTGTTGCTCACCCGCAACTGGAGGGTTTTGCCTTCGGCCCCCAGCACGTTGATCTCAACCTGCTCGTCGCGGGCGGGGTTGCCCAGCACGGTCACCTGCAAACCCTGGCCCGGCTCGCGGGCGGCCAGGCGGGGACTTCCCGAACAGGGATTGGGCCGCACCCACTCCAGCGTTACCTCCGAATTGGGCTCGCCCACATAGCGTGCCCGCAGGGTAAAGGGACGTACATCGCCCGCTGTGCGGAGGTCATTGTTAAATTGATACGTTGTGCCGGTCGACCAGTTGGTAATACCGGGCACCGAGTAGTATTCAACGGTTTTGCCGGCTACAGGGCTGGTTACGTTGAAGGTAAAAACGCCGGTAGCGCAGTTGTAGGCAGGTGCCACGAGGGCAAACTGACCCGCTGGCGGAGTACCCGGGCAAAAATTAGGCAGGTCAAAGATGTAGCTTACCGTTGTGCCACTTTGCGTTGCGGTGATCACAATGGGTTTGGTATCAATCCGCACACCCGGCTCAACCACCCCGCTGGCATCGGTAGGGGAATTGCGTGAAACGCCCAGCGCAAAATAGGTGATCGGCGAGCCGTTGCCATTGATGGTGCGGAAAGTGATGGCCCCCGTTGCGCAATCGTAGAGCGGAGCAATCAGGGCCAGCGGCTGCACACTGCCGGTGGGCGCAACGATGATGTTGAACATGGCCATGGCTGAGAGGTTACCCGGATCGGTGGCTTTGATGGTTACCGGAAACGTACCAGCCTGGGTGGGCGTACCCGAAATCCGGCGGTTGGGGGCATCAAACGTCAAACCGGCGGGCAGGTCCAGTGCCGCGTAAGTAAGCGCATCGCCGTTGGGATCGGTAAAGGTGCTGGCCGGGAACTGAAACGCAAAGAAATTACCCCGCTGGGCAAACTGCGTGCTGATGGGGTTATCGAGCACGGGAGGCTGGTTGACATTGCTGCCTTCGCAGTAAGCGCGGAAACTGAAGATATAGCTAACCTCAATGCCATTCTGACGGGCCTGCAAGGGCACCGTTTTTGAATTTAGGTCGGCCCGCACGGGTGCGTCGAGCGTTTGCAGGGGGGTGGTGGTCCAGTTGGTAATGCCCACGCCCCGGTACTCGATGGGTGAGCCGTCGCCACCGGTGGTCTGGAAGGTAAGCTGGCCAGTCTGGCAGTTGTATTCGGGCTGAACCAACGCCAGGGGCTGAATGCTGGCCTGAATAGCCCGGTCGGCCTGAATGAAGCCGTAGCCCGTGCGGAAGTCGAAGCCCGTGTCGAAGCCGGGTGTCAGCGGGTCGTCCATGTCCAAGGCCGTATTCTTCATGATCGACAGGATACTGCTGGGGGCCAGGCTGTTATTGGCTTTTTGCTGCATCAAAGCCGCCACCGCTGCGGCATGGGGTGCGGCTGCTGAGGTGCCAAAGAAGTTGGGGAAACCATCTGGTTCATAATCTCTGCCAAAAAATGACGTGTTGGCACCATCGACGGCGGTAATATCAGGCTTTTGGCGGATAACACCCACCGCTCCGTTGATGCGCTGGCCCGTGGTGGTAAACAGCACTGGCGTGCCACCGGCTGAGGAGAATCCGTTGACAATAGCTGTTGTCAGGTTGGGGTTGAAGGCCGGGGTGTTGAAATAAGCGGCTGCACCCACGCTAATGGCCCGCAGTGAGTTGCTGTGCCCAAAGGAGGCCGAGCTGCGGGTGTCATATTCGATGGTAACGGTACGGCTGCCGAAGTTTACCCACTTAATCAGGCCCGGATCAGGCCCGGCGTATTTCACAACAACAATGTCTACACCAGCCGCCGTAGTCCCGTTGTTGGTAAAGCCAACAAATTCGAAAGGGTCACCACCCAGATTGTTGTCGGTACTTGAGAACAGCAAGGTGCCCGTCGTTGAATAAACCAGAATGTCCAGGTCAGTTTGGGCACCGGGGGCACCGCTCACCGAGAAAAACGGATCATCCCACTGAAGCGCACACCGAAAACTGGCACCCGCTGGCAGGATGATTCGCTGGCGGATGTCGCCCACGCCAAAGTCGTGCCCTACGCCGTAACCGGGAATGACTATGCCGGAGTTTTTGAAGCCCGCCTGGTAGGACGAACGTGCCTGGTTGCCGGCCGCCGAAAAAAAGCTTGCATTGTTCTGGGTCACCACTTCATCGGCTGCCTGGGCAACGATGCCATCCTGAAAAAAGGGTTCGTCAAAATAAATGACATCATCAACAATAATGTTGCAGCCAGCTGCAGCCAGGTCTTTAATGCCTTTGGCAAAACCGGCCTGCCCGTTAAAGGCCGTATTGAAGGCAATGGCCGCGCCGGGGGCCACGTCGTGGATGATCTCGGCCATTGCCCGCCCTTCGTCGGCGGCACTGGGCTGGAAAAAATCCGCCAGCACCTGAAC
>JAYVAP010000578.1:0-11250 GCA_043750915.1 Spirosoma sp.
CCCGGCAATTGGTGGAGCGGGAGAGCTAACCGGATACCAGCACCTTAACCAGTTCCGGGAAAGACTTATACCCCGAAGCCCCGGATCAGGGCCGCAATCTGGGCCAGCCCGGCGGCATCGACATCACTGAAATCGTTCGGCACGGTGCTGTCCACGTCCAGCACCATCGTTACCGCGCCCGCCTGATCGAACACGGGCACTACAATTTCTGATTTAGATGCGGAGCTACAGGCAATATGGCCGGGAAACAGGTCGACATCCGCCACTATAATCGTTTGCCGACGCGTGTAGGCCGCTCCGCAAACACCCCGGTCAAAGGCAATGCGGGTGCAGGCAATGGGTCCTTGAAACGGACCCAGCACCAGCTCGTGCTCTTTTTTCAGGTAAAAGCCAACCCAGAAAAACCCAAACGCTTCTTTCAGCGCAGCCGCAATATTGGCTAAGTTGGCAATCAGATCCGGCTCGCCGTGAACGAGGGCGGCAACCTGCGGAAGGAGGCTGTCGTAGATGGCCCGCCGGCTGGAGTTTTGGGGAATCGTCAGCGTTTCGGCCATGTTAGTGTCGGGTAAAAAGCTGAATCAGCACAATGCTTACGGTGGTGAGCAGGGTGCTGGCTGCCACCCGGATGAGGGTGGGTAGCAGGAGCGCAAAGCTGCTGGCTTCGATAAAAAATAGGGCTGTGTGATGAATCAGGACCAGCACAAATACGTACCGAAAAAAAGCACCCACCCCCAATTCGCGCAGCGAAAACTCGATGCGCGATTCCATACCCGGCACGTCGATTTGCGCGCGCACAATGAGGGGTCGGCAGTAGGCCATCAGCACCGTAGCGGCCGCGTGCATCCCCAGGGTGTTATAAAACGTATCGACTACGATGCCCGTTGCAAAAGCAAGAATCAACAGCCAGGTCAGGCTCGTTTCGTGGGGCAGCAGGAGAATGCAGGCGACATAAACAAAGCAAAACGCATAATCGAAAAGCACCAGATTGCGGGCCAGCAACAGTTGCAGGGCCAGATAGAGCACAAATACTAAACTTACCGACAGGATTTCGCGCAGCGTCATTTTTCGATGTCAACTTGTTCCAACTGCTCCTGCTGCTGTTTCAGCCGATTGTCAACGACATACACAAAAGACAGGTTGCTAAAATTAGTGGCCAGGTTCAGCGTAATGTCGTGGAAGGTCTGGTTGGGCTGAATGCCCACTGTGCGCACCCGGCCAACCAGCACATTGGGGGGAAAGGTAGAATTAAACTCCGAGGTCACCACCGAATCGCCCTTCACAACGGGCTTGTCGTGCGAGATGGAAATATCGTTCAGTTTCATCAGGTGCGGGTCGATACCATCCCAGCGGGCGGTGCCAATTTCGTTGGCTTTCACTAATTTCGACGATACCATAAACTCCGCGTGCAGAATGGAGGTGATCACCGAAAAATGCCGGCTACACACCTTTACCTTACCCACAATACCCGTTGGCGAAATAACACCCATGCCCGGCCCAATACCGTCGTCGGTACCTTTATCGATGGTAATGTAGTTGTTGGCAAACTGCGTGGTGTTGTTAACCACCTTGGCCACCACAAACCGAAACCGGCCCGCAAACGCCGAATCGGCCCGGTATTCGTCGGGGGCCAGCGGTTTGCTCTGGAGCTGCCGGGTCAGCTGGGCGTTGAGCCGCTGGTTTTCCGAAGCCAGATCGGCGTTGACCTGCCGCAGCTGCGTATATTCATTGGCCGCACTGGACCAGGCCAACACCGTAGCCGCGTATTGGTTGGCGGTGTTGAAGTAGGTGGCACGCCAGTAATTGCTGGTGTTGACGATGAAATAGAAGCAAAGCACTTCCAGCAACACAAACAGGATGAAATTACGGCTTCTAACGAAAAATTCGACTAACTCACTCATGTGTAGTGCCGGGCCAGAGGCCCGGCTGGGGAAAATTAAACCCTGCAGCCGGGCCACAGGCCCGGCACTACCTTAACTAATCAATACCGACCGATACATCTCCAGATTTTTGATTACCTCGCCGGTGCCCTTCACCACGGCCTTCAGCGGGTCGTCGGCCACGTGAATGGGCAGCTTGGTTTTGGCAGCCAGCCGCTTATCAAGTCCGTGCAAGAGTGCTCCGCCACCCGTCAGGTGAATCCCGTTGGTATAAATATCAGCCGACAGCTCCGGGGGCGAAATTTCCAGGGCTTTCATGGTAGCCTCTTCAATTTTGGAGATAGACTTATCTAAGGCGTAGGCGATTTCGCTGTAGGTCACCTTAATTTCTTTGGGAATACCCGTCATCAAATCACGGCCCCGGATTTCGTAGTCGGCGGGCGGATTGTCGAGTTCGGGCAGGGCCGAGCCAACTTCCATTTTGATCTGTTCGGCCGAGCGTTCACCAATGAGCAGGTTGTGTTCCCGGCGCATATAATCGACAATATCGCGGGTAAATACGTCGCCGGCAATTCGAATCGACTGTTCGCAAACGATCCCCGATAGGGCAATAACGGCAATTTCCGTGGTTCCTCCGCCAATATCCACAATCATGGTGCCGTTGGGCTGGGTAATATCGATGCCGATACCAATGGCGGCTGCAATCGGCTCGTGAACCATGTATACTTCTTTGGCACCGGCATGTTCGGCCGAGTCTTTGACGGCCCGCTTCTCCACTTCCGTAATGCCCGAAGGAATGCAGATGACCATCCGGTGGGAGGGCGAAAATATCCGGTTGCCCGTGTCAATCATTTTTATCATACCCCGGATCATCAGCTCGGCAGCCGTGAAATCGGCAATCACGCCATCTTTGAGGGGGCGAATGGTTTTAATATTTTCATTGGTCTTTTCGTGCATCTGCATGGCCTTATGGCCAATGGCCAGCACTTTGCCGGTCAATTTGTCCATCGCAATAATCGATGGTTCGTCCACCACAATCCGATCCTTATGAATAATCAGGGTGTTGGCTGTGCCCAGGTCGATGGCAATGTCGCTGGTTAAAAAATTGAAAAATCCCATTTCAGGCTGGCACCGGGTGCCTTATTACGAAAGTAGTTCTATGACAGGTCTGCAAAAATATGGATTATTCAAGAGAAACAACGTCCACTTGCCGAACAGAGTAGTCTATTTTTGAGATGACTGTCGGGAACAATCCATTACTTTTGCACCACTATGGGGGTTCGATCAGGGTTGAGTAAGCCATTGGCAAGGTGGGTTGTGGCGCGGCAGCAGGCCTGGATGTACCGGCCTGCCGAAGCGCAGCAACGCTGGTTTCGGCGGTTGGTAGCGGGCGGGAAAGCCACCGCCTTCGGGCGCGACCACCGGCTCGGCGAGGTACAGACGATAGCCGAATTTCGGCAGGCAGTGCCCATTCGGGACTATGAAGGCCTTAAACCCTACGTTGAGCGCATCCTCACCGGCGAGGCCGACGTGCTCTGGAAAGGTAAACCCCTGTACTTCGCCAAAACGTCGGGCACCACCTCGGGCACTAAGTATATTCCCATTACGCACGACTCGATTCCCAACCACATCAACTCGGCCCGCGATGCCCTGCTCAACTACATCGACCAAACTGGCAACAGCGCTTTCTTAGATAAAAAACTCATTTTTCTCTCCGGCAGTCCCGAGCTGCATCAGGAAGCAGGCATCAACATCGGTCGGCTGTCGGGCATTGCCAACCACCACGTACCGGCTTACCTGCGCACCAACCAGTTGCCCAGCTACGAAACCAACTGCATCGACGACTGGGAAACGAAACTCGAGCGCATCATCGATGAAACCATCGGTCAGCCCATGTCGCTCATCTCCGGCATTCCACCCTGGGTACAAATGTATTTCGACCGGATTCAGGCGCGTACGGGTCAGCACATAAAAGACGTGTTTCCCGATTTCTCGGTGTTCGTTTATGGGGGTGTCAACTTTGAACCTTACCGCGCCAAACTCTTCGAGAGTATCGGCAAACGGATCGACTCCATCGAAACGTACCCGGCCTCCGAAGGCTTCATTGCCTTTCAGGACAGCCAGACCGAAGAAGGTCTGCTGCTACTGGCCGACAGTGGTATTTTCTACGAATTCATTGCCACCGACGACTATTTTGCCGAAAACCCGCGCCGACTTACCCTCGAGGAAGTGGAACTGGGCCGAAACTACGCCGTCGTCATCAGCAACAACGCCGGGCTATGGGGCTACTCCCTCGGCGACACGGTGAAGTTTGTGTCGCGGGAACCATACCGGCTGCTGGTTACGGGCCGCATCAAGCATTTTATATCGGCTTTTGGCGAGCATGTCATTGGCGAGGAAGTGGAAAAAGCCCTGCAATATGCCATGCAGCAACAGCCCGAAACGGAAGTGGTGGAGTGTACGGTGGCCCCCATGGTCAGCCCCACCGAAGGCTTGCCCTACCACGAGTGGTTGGTTGAGTTTGCCACGCCACCCCGCAACCCGGCCCGCTTTGCCCGCGACTTAGACAACCAGCTGGCCAGCCTGAACGTTTATTACAGCGACCTCATCACGGGCGCGATTCTACAGCCGCTGAAGCTAACGAGCCTGCCACGCGGGGCTTTTCAGCGGTACATGAAAAGCCAGGGAAAGCTGGGCGGGCAAAACAAAGTACCGCGTTTGGCTAACGACCGGATTATTGCCGATGGTTTATTAACAATTGTGAGCCGTTCCTTATAGTTTTGAATACAGCGATCCAACCATCAGCAACATTTGTCGGCAAAGCGGCTCCCCACCGGCTGCTGCTTTTCGATATGAACCCCACCGGCCACCATGCGGGCTATCTGTATCACCTGATCCGGTACTGGCAGTTGTGGCACGTAGCCGGTGAGCTGGTTGTGGTGGTGTCGCCCGCCTTCCTGACCATGCACCCCCATACCGTGGCCCTGGCCCGGAATGCGCCGGGGGTTCACCTCATTGCCATCAGCGAAGCCCAAGAAAGCCACCGCCAAAGCCGGGGCCGATTAGTGTCTCAGATGCAGTATGAATGGGAACTGGTGGTAACTTACGCCCAAAAGTGGCAGGTGCGGCAAGTGCTGCTGATGTATTTCGATACCTTTCAGCTGGCATTTGGCCTGGCCCGCCACCTACCCTGCCCGGTGGCCGGCATCCTGTTCAGACCGGTTTTTCACTACGAAACCTGGGGCCACCCGCCCGCCAACAGCCGCGAAAGACTACAGGAATGGCGGAAACGTCAGCTGCTTCGCTTCGTTGTGCGCCGACGGTCGCTGAAAACGCTTTTCTGCTTAGACCCCTTCGTGGTACCTACGCTGAACCAGTGGGCAAGCCGCTCCATGGCCACCTACCTGCCCGATCCGGTAGAAGTGTACCCGGCCACAAACGCCGAAGCCACCGCCCTGCGGCAACAGCTGGGCATTGAGCCGTTGCGCCGGGTTCTGCTCGTGTTTGGGCAGTTAGACGAGCGGAAAGGGCTGTTCACCCTCATCGATGCCCTCCGGCAACTGACACCCGACCAGCAGACCACCTGGTGCTTGTTGCTGGCCGGACCGGTAGACGCGGCTATGGCAGCGGCTTTGACCGGTAGTCTGGAACAATTGGCGGAGAAAACCTCCGTACAAGTCGTCCGGCAGCATTCATTCGTGAACGAGCCAGACATTCAGGCCTATTTCGCGCTGTCGGACCTGGTCAGCACTCTTTACCACCGGCATATTGGCATGAGCGCGGTGCTGGTGCGGGCTGCTGCGGCCGGCAAACCGGTGCTGTCGTCCAGCTACGGCTTAGTGGGTCAGCTGGTAAAAACAAAGGGACTGGGCCGGGCGGTCGATGCTGAAAGTCCGGCAGCCGTTGCCGACGCATTAAATACATTCGGACCCGATGGCTGGCCAATTGACCTGGGTGCTTTGCAGGCCTTTGCCAAACAAAATCAGGCCAGTCAGTACGCCAAAGTTATTTTTGATACGTTAGGCTGGCAGATGGCGGTAACAGCGAACGAAACAGCGACATTTTAAAGATTCTTAAAGATGAAGATTACAGGTATTGACATCGGCGAATACCGTCAGTTCAAAAACATAAAATTTGACTTCACGTATCCCGAAGGCCACGCTAAAGCGGGCCTGCCATTGGATAAAGTATGTTTTATTGGACAGAGCGGAACGGGAAAAACTACGTTGCTGAATGTGATTTGGGATTTTTTTCAGGTTGTAAATGATAGCTATCAACGGTTAGCGTTAAAGAGTATTCCATTTAAGGATGAACCTTTCAAAACTTTTCAGAACATTTGCCTGAAAAGTACTTATGAAGGCAAAGATATATTTTTAGATAAAAGCTTTTTAAAGAATGAATCTGAGTACGTAGATTTAGATCGTAAGCTTTTGGTTTCATCTTCCGGATATCACTGGCTTGAAAGTTATAATATTCATGATTCACTTAAAGATTTTTTACAGACCGGAAAATTATGTTTATACGTTGATGATGCGGCCGTTAGCAAGTCAAAAAGTCTTCTTGAAGAAAAAAGCATATCGGGCAGAAACACAATAATACTTAAAGATCAATCTGCGGATACCGGCAATACAGAAAACAATTCATCTATACTGGGTTTAAGTGAGTATGCCTCCGAAAAATTGTGGTCAGATATTCTTTCTGAAATAGACAAATATGACAATGAACTTAAGCAATTTGCGGCTAACTTAGTGGGTAAGAATTCATTTAGTCAAAGTCGGTTAGTAAACCAAATCAATCAATGGCAGCACGAACATCCTAATCCAAGAGCAGATTTGGCAGATAATTGCTTAAATAAAATCTTTCGTTTATTTCATTTAGAAGTTGATACGGATGGCACGGAAGCAAGAGTTGTTTTGAAAGCCAAACGGGGAAAGAAAATTCCTGGTAAATTTCTTAGCACAGGTGCCAAACAATTATTGACCACATCAATTCCTATTTATAAAACCAATCTTGATGGAAGCGTAGTCCTATTCGATGAGCCGGAGCGTTCCCTTTTTCCTGACATTCAGCGCGAACTGATCAGCCATTACACTTCCCTTGCCCCTACCGCCCAGTTTTTCTTCGCCACCCATTCTCCCATCATTGCATCGGCTTTTGAGCCATGCGAACGATTTATTTTATATTTTGATGAAAACGGTGAAGTAAACTTTCACAATGGTATTGCACCGGAAGGAGACGACCCAAACGATATTTTAAGTGAAGATTTCGGTCTGGATGAACTGATGCTGCCGAAAGGTCTTGAAGCCTACAAACGGTATCGGGGATTAGCCGTTGAAATTAGGAATGAGCAGGATGCTACACGTAAGGATGAATTGATTATCGAGCGTGCCAAACTGGGAGACTTGTACAGATTCTAATTAACATGAGGCAAGTAATAAAATCGGCTGAGTCAAAAATTATTCAGCAACAATTAACCTACAGGAAAAGCACTAACGAAGCATTAAGACAACTGCTGGCCGATGAACAACACAATATTTGTGCTTATACGGAAACTTATCTCGGCCCATCCGACGATGCCCATATTGAACATTTCAACCCTACACTTAAAAACAGTACTGGCGATAGTTACTACAACTGGTTTCTGGTCAAAGCTCTTTGGAATACCAGAAAGTCTAAGAAATGGATCGATAATCAACCCATACTCCATCCAACGGCGGAAGATTTAGAACGTAGAATTCTGTATATCGACGGCGACTACCAGGCGGCAGACTTGAATGATATTGAAGCAAATAATCTTATCCGACTATTGGATTTGGACAATGCCCGGCTGGCCGACCAACGCAAACGTTATATCAGGCTGAAAAAACAGGAAATTAAGGATGCTGATAAGTCCAGCCAACAGTATGTAGATGCCCTGTTGATGAACTATCCGGAGGGAATTTATTTCATCCGCGCCCTCCAGGAAGAACTGAACGTCGACATAAATTTTGAATTGTTGAAAAATACATGACTGAAATCAAAAAAAGGCATATCGCCATCCTCGGCTCCACCGGTTCCATTGGCACGCAGGCCGTGGAAGTTGTCAAAGCGTATCCCGATCAATTTCAGGTCGAGGTGCTGACAACGAATAATAACGCCGAACTGCTCATTGAGCAGGCCGCTGCGCTGAAACCCAACGTAGTCGTTATTGCCAACGAAGACCGCTATACGCAGGTGTTCTCCGCGCTCGATCCACTTGGCATAAAAGTCTATGCCGGGGCGGCTGCCATTGCGTCGGTCGTGCAGATGGACACCATCGATATGGTGCTGACGGCTATGGTGGGTTACGCGGGTTTGCTGCCCACCATCAACGCCATCGAAGCAGGCAAGGCCATTGCGCTGGCCAACAAAGAAACCCTCGTGGTAGCGGGCGAACTCATCACGCAGCTGGCCGCTCGCAAAGGCGTTAACATATACCCCGTCGACTCGGAGCATTCGGCCATTTTTCAGTGCCTGGTCGGGGAGTTCCATAACCCAATCGAAAAAATTATTCTGACCGCGTCGGGCGGACCATTTCGGGGTAAGTCGCGGGCGTTTTTATCGACGGTTACGAAAGCGCAGGCCCTCAAACACCCCAACTGGACCATGGGGGCCAAAATCACCATCGACTCGGCCACGCTTATGAACAAAGGGCTGGAAGTGATCGAGGCAAAGTGGCTTTTTAACCTGACACCCGCCCAGATCGAGGTGGTGGTTCATCCGCAGAGCATTGTTCACTCGCTGGTGCAGTTTGAAGACGGTAGTTTGAAGGCGCAGCTGGGCCTGCCCGACATGAAATTGCCCATTCAGTTTGCGCTTGGCTATCCCAACCGCCTGAAATCCAGCTTCCCGCGCTTTAACTTCATGGATTACCCGTCGCTGACCTTCGAGCAGCCCGATGGCGAAACGTTTCAGAACCTGCAGCTCGCCTTCGATGCCCTGAACCGGGGTGGGAACGCGCCCTGCATCATCAACGCGGCCAACGAAATAGCCGTCGACGCGTTTCTGCACGACCGGATTGGTTTTCTGGAAATAGCCGAAATCAGCGAGTTTTGTTTGGCCAAAGCGACCTTCGTGCCGGCCCCCACCTACGACGACTACGTGCTGACCGACGAAGAGACCCGGCGGCTGGCTGCGGAGCGAATCAAAACGTTGGTTTAGGTGTTAATTTTGGTGATGCTTTTTAGCCACCCGGCCATTTTGGCCGATCTTATCCGAATGGTGTTTTTGACAAAAAAATATTACCCGTATGAACGAGCTATTATTTCAGGTAGAGCCAGATGAGGATGGCGGCTACGTAGCCCGAACTAAGTTAGCAACGGGTTCCATCATCACCCAAGGCGACACCTTGGACGAATTGAAGGTAATGATCAAAGATGCCGTGGCAGGTTATTTTTTTGATAAGCCCGATGAAATGCCACAAATAATTCGTTGTGAGAACTCAACCATAAGCCACTAAAAGTAGGTACGTTGAACAAGAACGACGTAGCCGGTCACTTAGGTCTCGAAAAACAAGTAGTAGCTGAGCGTTTGTTCAGCCAAAAATAATACCCTAATCAATCAAATGGAAGTTTTAATCATGGCCGGGCAGCTCATTCTGGGACTGTCTATTTTAGTGGGTTTACACGAACTGGGGCATTTGCTGGCTGCCAAGGCGTTTGGTATGCGGGTGGAGCAATATTTTATTGGCTTCCCGCCCAAGGTATTCAGCATCAAACGGGGCGAAACAGAATATGGCATCGGTATCATTCCGCTGGGTGGCTTCGTCAAAATTTCGGGCATGATCGACGAGTCGCTCGATACGGCCCAGATGAAGGCCGAGCCACAACCCTGGGAATTCCGGGCCAAACCAGCCTGGCAACGGCTGATTGTGATGCTCGGCGGCATCATCGTTAACGTGATCGTTGGCATCCTGATTTTTGTGGTCTTGGCCTACAAAAACGGCAATACCTATCTGGCCGCCAAAGATGCCAAATACGGCATTGTGGCCTACGACCTGGCCAAAAGCATTGGCCTGCAAACGGGCGATAAGATTGTGAAGGTCAACGGCAGGCCCATCAATGATTTCAACGAAATTCGCGGTTCCGATGTGTTTCTGGGCGAAAACAGCACCTATACGGTTGAGCGCAACGGGCAATTCATCGACATTGACATCCCCAATGATTTTGTCGACAAACTGGCTGACAAAAAAAACGCCGGCGAGTTTATCGAGCCGATTCGTCCGTTTAAAGTTCGCGAACTGGCACCCGGCCAACCCGCCCAAAAAGCGGGCCTGAAAGCAGGCGACCTGATCACCAGCGTGAACGGAAAGCCCATTAAATTCTACCACGAGTTTGTCGAAATCGTTAAGCCGCTGAAGCAAAAGCCCGTAACGCTCGGTATTGCACGGCAGGGAAAGCCCCTAACCCTCAGCCTGACCACCAACGAAGACGGGACTATTGGCTTTTTCGCTGATTTTCTGCTGCCCGTTACCCAGCAGGACTATACCTTTGGCGAGGCCCTCTCGGTGGGTACGGCCAAAGCGTTTGGTGTCGTTTATGACAATATCAAAGGCTTTGGCAAGATTTTCCGGGGCGATGTGTCGGCTTCCAAAGCCCTGAGCGGTCCCATTGGCATTGCCCAGAATCTGTTTGGTGGCGTTTGGATCTGGGATCGTTTCTGGACCGTTACGGGCCTGCTTTCCATGGCACTTGCCTTTATGAATGCCCTGCCCATCCCTGCTCTCGACGGTGGTCATGCCACCATTCTGGGCTACGAGATCATCTCCGGCCGCAAACCTTCCGACCGTTTTCTGGAAGGCGCACAACGCGTGGGCATGGTTATCCTGCTCGGGCTGATGGCTTTCGCGATCTTCAACGATGTTTTCAAAGCCGTATTTTGATGATGTATTTTAAACCGCACCGGCGGACCGGCAGAGGAAGGGGAGTTAAAGCGCGGAGAACACAGAGTTTTTTTTATTGCAAACCTCTGTGTTCTCTGCGTAAAAACTCTTTTCTCTCTGCGTTTAAACAGCTTTGTACCGCCTTATTGCTCTTCAGTTTGACCGGTAATCGGTCGGCCCACGATTTTCACGCCAGCATGACACAAATGCAGTATAACGCAACGGATAAAACCTTCGAGATCAGTATCAGAATTTTTACCGATGATCTGGAGAAAGCCCTCTCGCGGGAATCTGGTGCGCCCGTTCGGTTGAGTGCCGGTGCCCGGAGCGATGCAATTCTGGAGAAATACGTTCGCTCGTGCTTTGCGTTTATGACCCCGCAGAAACAACCAAAACCAATTCAATACATAGGCCACGAAGTTGAGGTTGATGCCAACTGGATTTACCTCGCCATGCCCTACAGTGAAACCTTTC
>JAYVAP010000579.1:0-3575 GCA_043750915.1 Spirosoma sp.
CCAATTTTCAGCTTTTTATAGGATAAATCACCGTTGATGCGGGCCGAAATCCGCTCAAAGTCTGACCCCTGAATAATGCCATCCTGTTTCAGATAACCAACGGATGCCAGAATTCTGGAATTCTCGTTGCCACCCGAAGCAGTCAGGTTGTAGTTAGAGGTGGGTGCCGTGCGGAATACGGCCTTCTGCCAGTCGGTGTTAATGGTTTGCCCGGCCAGTTCAGGCTGGTAGGGATCGTAGACGGGCAGCTTTTCCAGATTGCCCAGCGTTTCTACCCGCGTGGAACCCATCAGGCCGATGTTGCCCGGCTTACCCGACAAAAATGAATTCACATTCTCGTCGGCCAGGCCGTTGTCTTTGGCGTTGTTGCTCACCGTGGCAAAGTCACGCGTGCCCAGCAAATCCAGAAATCGAATGGCTTTTTGCTGGCCGTAGTAGGCATCCAGCGAAACCGACGGCTTGCCGGCTTTGGCCCGTTTGGTGGTCACGATAACAACGCCGTTGGCTCCCAGTACGCCATAAATAGCCGATGCCGAGGCATCTTTCAGCACGTCGATACTGGCAATATCGTTGGGGTTGATTGAGTTGATGCTGCCTGGGTAATACCCATCGATGACATAGAGCGGGTCCGAGTTGTTGATCGTGCCCGTTCCCCGGATGTTCACTTTCATGCCGTTGCCGGGCAATCCCGAGTTGGCCTGCACATCCACGCCCGCAATGCGCCCCTGCAGGGCCTGATCGGCGGTTTGGATTGGCACGTTTTGCAGGGTCTTGATGTCTATGGAGCCAATGGCCCCCGTTACATCGCGCCGGCGCTGCTCGCCATAACCCACCGAAACCACCTGCACTTCACTAAGCGTGCGGGCATCAGGTGCCAGTTGCACGTTGATGGTTGAGCGATTGCCCACGGCTACTTCCTGATTGACATAGCCCACAAAACTGAAAACGACGGTTCCGTTTTCGGGTACTGCCAGCGTATAATTGCCATCGGCATCGGTTGCCGTGCCGCGCGTTGTGCCCTTCACAAATACGGTTACACCGGTCAGGGATGCACCGTTTTCGTCGGTCACGCGGCCTTTTATCGATACATCAGCAGTGGCCAAAATAGCCGCAGGCGTGGTCTTCAGCGTTGGCGTTCCTGCCAGAGCCGCCGGGGTGGGCATGACCAATGCCATTCCCACACTCAGCAAAACAATAGGAATAGGGTAAAATTGCTTGGACATAAGAAATCGGTTTGGGAAAATTACTTAGAAAAAGTACGCGTTATCTGTTTTGTAAATGTAAAGGTAATTATAGTAAATTTATACTGAAAAATAAAAAATTTTATCATAAATATTCTATTCTCTAATAGAAACCAGTTGGTATGAGTGCCCTAACAGCTTAGTTTGACACATTTACCATAAGGCATAAACTACTGATAAGCAGTTATTTGTCTTTAAGGTAAAACATTAAAATTGAGCTGTCGGAACATGAGCCAAGTGCTGCTGGTCTATTGGTCGCTTTTATGTGTCTGTTGATGGATTTCTGTGTAACGCCCACTGTCTCTGAGAATGCCCTGATTGGGAGTGCCGCCGATTTTTCCGAGCCGTTGCCGGGCCTGTGCATCCTGCCTGCTCCCCTGTTTCAGTCGCTGCGGCAACTGGCAGTCGACACCGATGGTGCCTATGGGCTGCTGACGCTGGTGGTGCAAAAAAGACGTGAGCTGATCCGGGTGGGTCATTTCGTTGGTCTGCTGCGGTTGCCCAACGGTTTGCAACTCGACATTCTGCCCGGCATCACAACGGCGCAAAACCCCCGGCTCGTGTTACTGGCCATGCTCCGGCATCTGAAAAACAGCCCCTTCAAACGGCTCAGTTCGGCCGCCACCCAGGCCGTGCAGTTGCCGCTCTGGGACGTGTTTGTTCGGGCTTTTTTAGCGGAACTGGAACAGCTTGTCCGGCAGGGCGTGCAGCAGGCCTACGTGCCGACGGAAGCGAACGAGCGATTCTGGAAGGGTACGTTTCAGGCGGCCCGGCACCAGCGCGAAAATGCCTGGCAGGCCGCGCGTGTGGCCGTTCGCTACGATAAGCGCACCACCGACATAGCACCCAACCGGCTGCTCAAAACAACGCTCCTGTTTGTGCAGTCCCGAACGGCCGACCCCGCCAGTCGGCTGCGCATTGGGCAACTGTTACAAACGTTCGGCAACGTGCCGGTTTCTGCGTCGGTAGCCCGCGACCGCCTGACTATCGACCGGCTCAGCCGACTGTTTCGGCACTACGGCCCGGCCCTGCGCTGGACCCAGGCCCTGCTCGACGGGCGGGCATTTGGCGTTCAGAAAGGTACTGACACGGTCAATTTGTCGCTGTTGTTTCCGGTGGCGCGCGTTTTTGAGGAGTATGTGGCACACGGTATTCTTAGCGGCTGGCCCGACACCGGTCACGTAACGGTGCAGGAATCATCGGCCCATTTGGTGGATGCCCACGGGGGCGCACCCAAATTTAAACTCCGCCCCGACATTATTATCCGGCAGGGGAGTCGAACGCTGGTGATGGATACAAAATGGAAATTTGTGAACGGCCAGGAATCGGGCAACGGTAACTACGGAATTGAGCAGGCCGATTTATATCAACTCTACGCATATGGCAAAAAATACGCAGCCGACGATCTGTTCCTGATCTATCCGGCCAACGAGACGTTCCGCGAGCCGCTGGCCGTGTTCGGCTACGATGCCACCACCCGGCTGCACGTGGTGCCCTTCGACCCGGCCAACCCACTGCCCCACGAAGTAGAAAAATTAGCCCGCTACGCTTTGTCATGTTGAAACACAGAGGAATGGCGTAAAACCACGGAGGTCACGGAGAATATGCTCTGGTATTTTTAAACACAGAGGGAGGGAGTAAAAACACGGAGGTCACGGAGGATTTTTGTCTGTGTTCTCTGTGTTTCCTCTGTTTCTCTGTGTTTAACCACTTACTCCGTGTTTCCCCTGTTTCTCTGTGTTTAAACCATTTCTCTGTGTTTAAACCACTCATTCCATGCCCGTTCTTCTGGCCTTCACCGGCATTCTGGTTCTTATTTTTTTGATTGCCTACGTTAAGTTAGATACGTTTATCTCGTTCATTATCGTAGCCATTGGCATCGGGCTGGCATCGGGCATGGCGGTGCTGGCGGTGGGCAAAGCCATTCAGAGCGGCATTGGCAATACGCTCGGCGATCTGGTGCTGATTATTGGTTTCGGGGCCATGCTGGGCCGTATTGTGGCCGAAAGCGGAGCCGCCCGCCAGATTACCAACGTGCTCATTGGCTGGTTCGGTGTCAAAAATATTCGCTGGGGGCTGGCCCTGGCCGGGTTCATCATCGGCATCCCGCTGTTCTACAATGCCGGGTTCATCATTGTTGTTCCCCTGATTTTCACCATCGCGGCTTCGTCGGGATTGCCCCTGCTAACGGTAGCCATCCCCATGCTGTCGGCCCTGTCGGTGGCGCACGGCTACCTGCCACCGCATCCCTCACCCGCAGCCATTGCCGGGCAACTCCACGCCAACATGGGCCGGACACTTCTCTACGGCATTATTGTGGCCACGCCCGCCATT
>JAYVAP010000580.1:0-2030 GCA_043750915.1 Spirosoma sp.
AAAACCGGCATCGCAGGCAGTCAGGAGGAGCAGGGTAAGGCAGTATAGCGTATAGCGTTTCATGGCCGTTAAAATTTTAGGTTGAGGTTAAAACCAACACTCCGCGTAATGGGCAGGCCGGTGGCTTCCAGGCCAATCAGGTTATCCGACGGGAACCCAAACTGTTCGGGGTGGATGTTGGGCACCCATTTTTTCAGAACGGCTACATTGTTGGCAACGGCATTGAGCCGAATCCCTTTCACAAATCGACTTCCGGGCGGCAAAAACCGGCTGAAATCATACCCCAGCGAAATTTGCCGCAATTGCCACAGCCCGGCATTATACACAAACTGCTCGGCGATGTTCTGGGAACGCACCGTCTCGTAATAAGCCTGCACCCCCGACTTGGTTTTGTTTACCTCGCCGTTTAGATTCACCCCATTGCCAATCACGAAATTGTCGGCCCGGCCCGCCAGCGTTTCTTTGTGCAACCCGTGTCGCCAGGCATTGAAATTGGTGCCGGAGATCATTTTATGACCCAGCTTAAAATCAATCAGAAACGACAGATTCAGCCCTTTGTAGGTGAAATTATTGGTGATGCCGCCCACCCATCGGGGTAGCGCACTCCCAAAACTGATTTGGGTGGCGGTGCGAAGTGGTCGCCCGTTGCCTACGTCGAACACCTGCCGCCCCTGTGCATCGCGGAGGTAGCCAAAGCCGAATAGTTGGCCCATCGGCAAGCCCACCACCTGCCGGAGTTCGCCCGAAAAGTCGCCCGTACCAACGGTAATCATATTATCAGGGACGTTGGGGCCGAGGTCAAGCACCTTTGTAACGTTATAAGCGGCATTGGCAATGAGGTTCCAGCTAAAGTTGGTCTGTTGAATGGGCATTAGGTTGACCAGCATTTCAAAACCCTGATTTTGGCTTTGACCCACATTGATGAGCCGCGATTGATAGCCACCTGCGTCGGAGGTTTGGGCACGCAAAATCTGATCCGACGAGAGCTTGTCGTAATACGTCAGATCAAGCCCCACCCGGTTGTTGAACAGTTTCAGCTCCAGACCTACTTCTTTTTCGGACACCTGCATCGGGCGCAAATTGGCGTTAGGAACGGTGCTGCCACTGATGCTGCCTAAGGGTTGGGCCACGCCGGTCGGCGACGGAAATTGTTGTGAATTAATGCTGTAAAACAGGTTGTTGGCATAGGGTGACACGTCGGTATCGCTGCCTACTTCGGCGTAGGCAACCCGGATTTTACCAAAGCTCAACCAGTTGGGCAGAGCCGATGCAAACGCTTGTGAAAACACAAAACTGGCCGTTACAGACGGATACAGAATACTCCTGTTTTCGGGAGAAAGCGTTGAAAACCAGTCGTTTCTAACGGTTCCGTTCAGAAACAGATAGTCCCGAAACGATACCTCCGCCGAGCCATACAGCGAGTTTACTCTTCGCTCCGAAATGTCGTAAACCGGGTCGCGCAAACGTCCGTTGCCGATGGAATAGAGGTCGCGGGTGTAAAAATCCTGCACCAAAACATTGTGTCGGCTGATTTTGCGGTACATCTGATTGCCTCCCGCATTAATAGTCACGGCCACCTGCCCGAAGGTGCGATTGGCTCCCAACAAAAAATCGGTGTTCAGTTCGCGTAGCGTTCGGGCATCCTGCACAAACTGCCCGTTCACAAAACCCGCCGGGGCTGCCGGTTGCCGTTGGGTGCCGGTTGGCAGGTTGTAGTCCTGTTCGCGGGTATAAAAATCCTGCCCCACGCGACCCTGCAAAAACAGCCAGTTCGTGAAATTATACCGGGCCGTGAGGTTGCCAAAAACCCGGTCGGTGCGAATATTGTCGAAGCGTTTGAAAGCAAAATACGGATTCGTCCGGTTCGTAAACCGCGACCAAACCACTTCGTTGCCGTTGGCATCCGTCGAATTCTGTTCCAGTAGGCTCAAGGGCATCGAGTTGGCCATGTTGAAAATGACGACCGGGCTGTAGTCCTGTTCGGCGATGTTGGGCGGGTTTTTCCGAAACTCGTTGGAATAATTCACGTT
>JAYVAP010000581.1:0-5169 GCA_043750915.1 Spirosoma sp.
ACCGGAGTCAGGCCGAACTCATTGATGTGACCAAGAAAATGGGGATGGACGCCATTTTGGAATCCATCGAAAAAATCCACGCCGGCAATCCCGAACTGATTGAAAATGACGCGGCCCAAATGACCTATTTCTCGTTTCCCACCCGTGTTGATGTGCAGGCTTTTCTGGCCGCTGGCAAACGGTTTTATTAATTTCGATGAATATCCTGACGTTCGATATTGAGGAGTGGTTTCACCTGCTCGACAATGCTTCCACGCGCACCGAAGCCGAGTGGAGCCGCTACCAAACGCGGATTTATCAGAATATGGACCGCATTTTTCAGCTATTGAACGAAACCAACAGCCGGGCCACGTTTTTTTGTTTGGGGTGGGTGGCCGACAAACACCCCGATGTGATCCGCCGGATCGACGCGGCCGGCTACGAAATTGCCACCCATTCCTACGCCCACCAGCTCGCCTACGAGCAAACCCCGGCCCAGTTTCAGGCCGATCTGGAACGATCTATCAAGCATTTACAGGACCTGACGGGCAAAAAAATCCGGTCGTACCGCGCCCCTGGTTTTTCCATCAACCAGTATAACCGCTGGGTGTTTCCTATTTTGGTGGAGCAGGGCATCGAAATTGATTGCTCTGTGTTTTCGGCCCGGCGTGCCCACGGGGGCGATGCTTCGTTGAAATTCTTTGCCCCCGGCTACCTGAACGTGGGGGGTACGCTGCTGAAAGAATTTCCCATCAATACGGCTGCGGTGCTGGGGCAGGACCTTATTTTCTCGGGTGGGGGCTATTTCCGGCTACTGCCATACCCCGCCATCCGCGAACTCACCCGCCGGTCCGACTATGTGATGACCTACTTTCACCCCCGCGACTTCGATGCCGACCAGCCCATGATTCCGGGGTTGAGCCGGGCGCGGCAGTTCAAATCCTACTACGGCCTGAAAGGCTGCTGGCCCAAACTGAAACGACTCCTCACTGATTTTCCTTTTATCGACCTGGCCGAAGCCGACCGGCAAGTCGACTGGACAACGGTGAGTCAGCGGATTATCAGCGTGAATGGATGAGTCGAATGCGGTTGCTGATCAATGCCTGATCACTTTGGCGTATTCAGCCAGCAGTTGTTTTGCCACAATGTCGATGTCGTAGTGCGTCCGCAGCAGGACCAGGGCATTTTGGCTGATGCGTTGCCGTAGCGCATCGTTTTCCAGCAGCCGCTCCAGCCCGGCCCGCACGCTTTCGACCGTCAGGTCGTCGACTACCCCGCCTGCTTCGTGTTGGCGGATGGTGTCGCCGAAGCCCACCCGGTCGGAAACCAGCACGGGCGTGCCGGCTGCCATGGCTTCCAGCACCGCCATCGAGAATCCTTCGGAGTAGGAGGGGAGCGCAAACAGATCGGCATCGGCGAGGGCGGCTTTTTTGGTATCGCCGGTTAGCAAACCCACCATCCGTATCGAATCGCTCAGGTTGTTCTGCCCGATAAACTGCCGGGCCGTATCGGCATAACCATCGTCGCCCCCGGCCAGCACCAGCACCGTATCGGGGTGTTTGCAGACGTAGTCGCGGAAGGCAGGCAGCAACAGGTCGAGGCCTTTTTTGGCGTTCAGGCGGCTCATAAACAGCACCATCTTGTGGTGGGCGGGCAGGCCGAATGCCTGCCGGAACTGGCCTTTGGGGGGCAGGTTCGCAAAATCGCCCAGCCTGATGCCGTTCGGGATGATGACCGTGTTTGGGTGGCCATAGCCTAAGTAACGCAGCAGGTCATCGCGCTCGTCGGGGTTGTAGAGATGAATCAGGTCGGCCCGGCGCAGGAAGGTTTTCTGGGCCAGCATGTCGATGATCCGTTTTTTCCAGCGGTTGTGGGCATATACCCAGCGATCCAGCACCCCGTGAATCGTTACCACTTTGGCTACTTGTTGATCTAAAAAAAACGGGGCCAGCACGCCAAAATGCCACAGGCCGTGGCAATGAATAATATCGTACTCGCCAATGTGCTGCTGTAAGTATCGGTACAATTCGCCCGAAAACTCCCGAAAAAACCGGCTGATAACTGGTGTTCGCTGGCACAGGATGAGCCGCGCACCGTGGGGAACGGCATAGGGTTTCTCGCCCGCCGAAATGGGACTCAGAATCGTTATCTGATGGCCGTAGCGCAGGGCTACCTCAGCATGGTCAAAAATAACTTTCGAGGGGCCACCGGCTTCCCAGGTATAGGCGCAGATGGTCAGAATTCGCATAGTTGGCACCTAAAAACCGGTTAAGTAGTGACTTTAATGAACCCGGCCAGCATTTCCTGGGCCACGGCTTCGGGCGCGTAGGGCGCAATGGATTGACGGGCGGCCTGGCTCATCCGGGTCACATCGACGCGGTCGCTCATAAATTGGGTCAGCAGACGGGTCAGTTCGCTGGACTGACCCAGCGTATCCACGGCGGTCGTGGATACACTGGTCGTATCCACGACGGTCGTATCCACGACGGGATCGAATACGAATCCGTTGTGGCCATCGTCGACCAGGTCCGGCACGCAGCCGCAACGGTTGGATACAATTACGGGCAGGCCGCACACCATGGCTTCGTTGACTACCAAGCCCCAGGCTTCGGAGGTGCTCGGCAGCACCAGCACGTTGGCTAAGGCCAGCACCTGGGGCACCCCAAACCAGGGCCGGCCCGGTAGTAAGCTGACCACGGAACCTAAACCCAGCCGGTCGATTGTGGCCCGAAGCAGGGGTTCTTCGGGGCCGTCGCCAAGCAAAATAAGCCCCCAGTCGGCTGCGTTGGTGGCCTGTTGCCGGGCCTGGGCAAAAGCCGCCAACAACACCGGCAGATTTTTGAGTGCCAGCAACCGACCCACAAACACGAAGTTATGGCCGGGCAGGCCCAGTGCCTGCTGCTGGTCGGCCCGCGTTGGCAGGGCACGTTCATAAACCGACCGGATTGTTTGATTGTCGACCGAGTTTTTGCGCAGCAGAATTTTTTCGGGCGGCACGCCCAGATCGATGAGATAATTGGCCGACTGGTTGCCGAAGCAAAAAAAACCATCGCAGCGGCCCAGCACCCACCGTTTGAACCGGTCTTTCCAGCCGCCCCGCTGCTGATCGGTAACGGTGCTTTCGTTTTGCATAATCACCCGAATGCCGTTGGCGTTGGCCCACAGGAGCAACACCAGCTGAGCGGGGTCGTAGTAGCCGGTCAGGTTGATCACATCGGGCCGGAAGGCTTTGGCCCGCCGGAGCAGGGCGCGGGTGCGGGCAGGCAGGCTGACATCTTCCAGAAAACCGTCGAAAAGCAGTTCGTAGTCGTAGGTATAAACGGGCGTTTGGGCACCCACACTGGCCGCCAAACCCGCCCGGGACCGTTCGTTTCGGGCAATCTGGAGCACTTTCAGCGTTGTGTCGGGCCGCAGGTCAACCGCCTGTTGCAGTGCCTGAAACACGCTGGCTTTGTAGTGCGCCCAAAGAATGTTATGAACAATAAGAATGCGCATATAGTAAGGCCACACAACCTGGGCCGCATGTGGGGTGACCTGTTAGGCTGGACGGGGAACAACAACGAACGAGTCGTTAAGCTGGCTTGCCGGCCGGTCTGACAGGTGGTCGGGAAATAAATGATCGACACCCATAAACCGGATCATCAGGGCCAGCGGAAACCAGAACGAGATATCATAGGGGCGGCCATTGGTGAACAGCTGAACCAGAATAATCATGTAGAAATAAGCCAGAAAAACGCTCAACGGATTCGGATTGCGTCGCATAATGCCCAGCACATGGTACATGGCCAGGCCGTTTAGCCCACCAAACAAAATGAACCCCACAATGCCCTGATCGGTGAGTGATTCCAGAATGGGAACATCTAAATAAAAGTATTTGTAGCCGTACCCCAGAATAAGCATGGGCAGGTGGCCTTCAATAACATTATTGAAAAACAGGGCACTGACGGATCGGTTGGCAGCCGAGTCGTCCAGGGTGGCCTTGTAGTTGGT
The DNA here is from genome assembly GCA_043750915.1 of Spirosoma sp. Taxonomy (GTDB): domain Bacteria; phylum Bacteroidota; class Bacteroidia; order Cytophagales; family Spirosomataceae; genus Spirosoma. Next base: position 3,970 of record JAYVAP010000581.1, read on the forward strand.
GCCGCTCTCTGTCATGCCCAGCAGTGCATAAACATTGTCTAAGTTTCGCTCCATGAAATTGACCGCGTAGCCATACAGAATATTGTAGCCGTCGTCGAATCGCTGCATCAGAAAAATAACACCCATAAACGCAACGACCCCAATGGCGATGGGAATGGGCGTTAGGAGCGAGCGAATGGTTTGCCGGATTTTTGCCGGGCGCACGTTGAAATACGCAAAAAAAGCAATGGCAATGAGCAGGGCCAGTACCGCCGACCGTGTTTGGGTGAGCACCAAAACAATGACGTTGAGCACCCCGGCAAAAAAAGCCAGCAGCCGGAATACCACGCTGGTTTCGGAGCGCAGCAGCCAGATGGCGCAGGCAATGACACCCATGTAGGCATTGCGCGAAAAAGCGTGCGGATTACCCGATGCTTCGTCGTTGCCACCAATGGTGATGGCCGCCCGCTGACCCACCGCCCAGCTCGGATTGGTGAGCAACGAATAAATAAGGCCCATGTTCGAGACCAGCGTGAACAGGACTACCACCGGCACAAACACCCGAATGATGTCGTTGGGGATGTTGATGAGCAAAAACAAAAACAGCAACACGTAGGTATAATAAATCATGTCCTTGCCATGATCCTTAAAAGAAGGGTCGCCTACGTAGACATACATATAAAAGATGCAGAACAACAGAAATCCCAGCCCCAGCCACAGCATGGTCATGTTGGGCCGGTAGAGTCGGCGCAGGATAGTAAAGGGCACCATCAGTACTAAGCCGAAGGCCAAAGCCGCAGCCGTGAACACCGTGCTGCCGGGTGCCAGGTGGAGGGTTTCCCGAAAAAAGAAAATCAGCGGGTAGCCATCTACCAGAATGCAGATGCCCACGACCATCCGCATATAGTCTACAGCTTCAAGCAGGTTCAGGATTTTTTTCATGGGTCAGATGGGTTTCGGCTGCCGGTTGTCAGGCCAGTGTTTGGTAGATAGCCAGCGTTTGCCGGGCCGTTTTTTCACACGAAAAATGGCGCAGCCGTTCCGTTCCTTTTTGAATCAGTTCGGTGCGCAGGGCCTCGTCGGTGAGCACCCGCTCAACGGCATGGGCCATATCGGTGGGGTCTTCGGGATCGAAATACACAGCCGCTTCCTGGGCCACTTCGGGCAGTGAGCTGCGGTTGCTCAGAATAACAGGACACCCACCGCTAAACGCTTCGAGCA
>JAYVAP010000582.1:0-7135 GCA_043750915.1 Spirosoma sp.
GGGCTGGGCATGGCGTTTGGGCAGCCCATGTTTGTCACTGAAATCCGCAAAGACACCAACGAAGTGGTGCTGGGCGTGGACAAAGACCTGTTCCGTAACGGGATGATGGTGAGCAAACTAAACCTACAGAAATACCCGACCATTGACGGCTCGATGGAAACCGTTACCAAAGTGCGCTACAAAGACGCGGGTACCGCAGCGACCATTTCGCAAAGGTCGGACCCGCGCACCGGCGACCAGATGGAGGTGCTTTTTCACGAAGGTGTTTCGGCCATTGCGCCGGGTCAGGCCGCCGTGTTTTACGAGGGCAACGACGTGATTGGGGGCGGCTGGATCATGAAAAGTTTCCAACAGGGCGAGCATTGGTCAGATGGGGCCTCGTCAAACCAGCAACGTGCCAGCCATACCGCCCCGGCGGCAGTTTAATACATCGGCCAGGTGTTTTTCTGTAGATGTATCCCCCTAAATATAATAAACCACCGGTTGTCATAAGGAAATCGAACCGGTGGTTTGCTTTTAGTGGCTAAACCAATCCTGCTTTATGAAACCGTTTCTTTTATTGGCCAGCCTGCTGCTGACTTCGGCTTCCCCGCTTATAGCCCAGCCAACGCCCCCCAAAGGGCATCCCAACACCAGCACGGCAGGCTGGAAACCCCTCTTTGAAGCCGACCTCTCCGACGCGGGTTTTCCCAAAGGCATCTGGACTACCTCAGAAGGTGTGCTGACCGCCAGTGCCGACAAAACCATCTGGTCGGCCCAACCATACAATGATTTTGTGCTGGATTTGCAGTTCATGACCGCCGATGGCACCAACAGCGGGGTGGTTGTTCACTGTAGCGATACAACCAACTGGGTTCCCAATTCCGTTGAGGTACAGATTGCTGATGACTATGCCAAAAAGTGGGCCGACTCGCCCGCCACCTGGCAGTGCGGTGCTTTGTTTGGGCACCAGGGTCCGACGAAAAGCGTGGTCAAAAAGCCCGGCGAGTGGAACCGCTATACCGTCACCTGCCAGGGCAAAATTATTTATGTTGTGCTTAATAATCAGCTGGTTAATACCATTGACTTAGCCAGCTTTACGTCGGCCAAAAAGAACCCCGACGGCTCGGAGGTACCCGAATGGCTCAGCAAACCCGCTGCCGATCTGCCCCTGCGCGGGTTCATTGGCCTACAGGGTAAACACGCGGGTGCCCCCATCTTTTTTCGGAATATCCGCATAAAAATGCTCTAACATAGTACGTTCCAGTGTCCATGCGCTGCTTGCTTCAAACAGCTTCGACATACGCCCTGATGAGGGGCTGTAGACGCGGCAAAATTGCTTCGAAAGCCGTCTTTTCTTCGGGTGTCCAGTGGCGGGGCTGGCCGAACATGCAGGGTTGCAAAATGCCCCACAGCTGCCCGCCCTGCTGAATGTGGCCGTGAATAAGAGCCTGATGGCCAAAGGTTTCCTGCTCAAATGCGCGATTTAGCACCTCGGGCGGGGCCGCGTCAACGTCGTCTACGTAGACCGACGGTTTCAGGGCCAGCGCGGCCCGGATGAGCGGGTCCTGGGCGGGCAGGTCGGTGGTGTCGGGCTGCCAGTCGGGCCGGATGGTGTTTTTATCCGGAATCCAATCGTTTTTTCGCCAGCAAAAAGCTGTTCGGCCCCGCGCCTGATCGGGTTGCCGAACGTAGAGAAAACAACGGTCGGCCCCGAGGGTCAGCCCAACCAGCTGCACCATGTCATTGAGGGTTTGGGTGGGCGCGAGGCCCTTTGTCAGCAGCGCGTCGATGGCGGCCGGTAAGGTGTCGATGCTTGTCATGCCGGGTAAACCCCGCCGTTGGCAACTGTGTTTTTTGTGCGGGCATTTTCTTAGTATTGCGCCCGAAAACCCCTTTTTATTATGCCCGATACCCTATTTGCTGCCGACTCGTGGGCTGTTTTGTTCGACATGGACGGTGTGCTGGTTGTCAATACCCCTTTTCACATTGATGCCTGGCTACAGTTTTCCCGTCGCCACGGGCACCCCATCACCGAAGCCCAATACCTCGAACACATCAACGGGCGGGTGTCGGCCGATGCCATGGCCTACGTGCTGGGCCGCGTGTTGCTGCCCGACGAACTGGCCACCCTGACCGAAGAAAAAGAAGGCATCTACCGCGATCTTTACCACCCTTATTTGCGGCCCACGCCCGGCTTGTTGCCCTTTCTGAGTGCTTTGCAGGCAGCGGGCGTGAAGCGGGCGGTGGGCACGTCGGCCCCGGTCAGCAACGTTTTTTTTACGCTCGACGGCCTGAACATCCGATCCTGCTTCGACGCGGTGGTGGATGCCAGCATGATCCGGCACGGCAAACCCGACCCCGAAATATACCTTACAGCCGCCCGTCATGTAAACGTGGTGCCAGCACGGTGCGTGGTTTTTGAAGATGCCTTTGCGGGTATCGAAGCCGGTTTACGGGCGGGCATGGCCGTGGTGGCCCTCGCCACGACCCACACCCGCGAAGAACTCAGTGGCACCGGTGCAGCCCTGATTATCGACGATTTCGGTGGGTTAACTGTCGATGCCGTACGGGCTTTAATTTCGTAGCGTATTAGAGAGCGTTGGAGGCCCGGAAAAAGGCTGGCATCAGCGAAACAGTACGCATCCCAACCGGCGTTGGCTCCGGTTGGGCCAAATAGTTTCCGTAGTTTTACGCCATGACTGTGTCCGAATTGCCCACGCCTGCCCAGCAGGGATTTTTTTTTCCGGCCGAATGGCACCCGCACGCAGCCACCTGGCTGAGCTGGCCCCACACCGAAGCATCGTGGACCCGGGAGCGGCAGGAACTCATGTTCCCGGCTTACATTGCCTTTATCAACGCCATTGCCGAAAGCGAGCCGGTTTTCATCAACGCCCACAACGAAACCGTGATGCAGGCCGCCAGACTACGGCTGCTGCTGGCTGGTGCCGACATGAGCCGCATCACACTCCTGCCCCACCCCACCAACGATTCGTGGTGCCGCGACCACGGCCCGGCGTTTCTGATCAATCCCGACAAAAAAGAACGGATGATTGTCAACTGGGGCTATAATGCCTGGGGCAATAAATACCCGCCCTACGACCGCGACGACCTGATTCCGGTGCAGATAGCCCACTACCGCCACCTCAACTGCGTAACGCCCGCAGCATCCACTGGGGGCATTATCATGGAGGGCGGCTCGGTGGAGTTTAACGGAGCTGGCACAGTGCTCACGAGCCGGGCCTGCCTGCTCAACCAAAACCGCAACAGCCACCTTAGTCAGACCGACATTGAGCGGTATCTGGGCGATTTCTACGGCGTTCGGCAGGTGTTGTGGGTAGAAGACGGCATTGTGGGCGACGACACCGACGGCCACATCGACGATACGGTGCGCTTTGTAAACGAAGATACCGTGCTGGCGGCCTGGGAAGTCAACCCCAACGATGCGAACTACCCGTTTCTGGCGCATATTCACCACGAACTCCGGGCCATGCGCCTGCCAGGTGGCAAACAACTGACCGTTGTGGACTTACCCATGCCCGACCCCGTCATCAGCGATGGACTACGGCTTCCCGCTTCCTACGCTAACTTCCTCATCACCAATGGTGCTGTTATTGTACCGACTTTCCGCTGCGCCACTGATCAACGGGCACTGGACATTATTGGGCAGTGCTTCCCAAGCCGGAAAATTGTGGGTATCGACTCCACCGATATTGTGTGGGGGCTGGGCAGTTTTCATTGCCTGAGCCAGCAGGAGCCAGCTGTCTGATGGTCGGCCAGGCGTAAGTACCGAATGTTTTTACTCCCAAATCTGTTTGTCAACTACCTTAAAAACAGTCAATTTCGACGCTATGCGCCCATTAACAGGCTTTTTTTTGCTGGCCTACCTCTTTGTTGCCTGCAAAACAACCGCGCCCGTGCAGCAAACGCCCCCGCCACCGGTTATCCTGTCGCTGGGCAACAAGACCTTCACCACGGATGATTTTTTCCAGTCCTTCACCAAAAATCAGCTGTCTTCCGATTCTGCCCAACGCACCGATGTCAGGCAGTATTTCGATTTATATACCAACCTCAAGCTGAAAGTGGCTGCCGCCGAAGACCAAAAGCGCGACACCACCGAAGCCTTTCGGGAGGAGATGAATACCTACCGGAAACAACTCGCACAATCTTACCTGACCGACAAAGTGCTGGTCGAATCCTTAGCCGCCGAAGCCTACCAGCGGATGCAGCAGGAGGTGAACGTGTCGCATTTGCTGGTGTCGGTGATCGACGATGCCGCCCCGACCGATACGCTGAAGGCCTACCAGACCGCCCTCGCCCTGGGCAAACGGGCTCTGGCGGGCGAAGATTTTGCCCAGTTGGCGCGGGCACATTCGCAGGATGCCAGCACAGCCCCAACCGGCGGTAACCTCGGCTATTTCACGGCATTCTCGGTGGTGTATCCCATTGAAACGGCCGCCTACACCACCCCCGTGGGCGGGGTGTCGATGCCCGTTCGGACACGGTTTGGCTACCACCTCGTGCGGGTCAATGAGCGCAGACCCGGCCGGGGCACCGTGCGCGTGGCCCATATTCTGGTGAGAGTAAGTCCGAGTGCCGACGACACGGGGCAGAATATGGCTCAGCAGCGCATCGAAGCGGCCTATGCCCGCCTGCTGCAGGGCGAACCCTTTGCCACGGTTTGCCGCGAGGTATCGGACGATGCCACCTCGCGGGCCAACGGTGGCGTTTTGCCGGGCTTTGAAACGGGTCGGCAGGTGCCGCCCTTTGAAGAAGCCGCTTTTGGGCTGGCCAAACCCGGCGATCTCTCCAAGCCGGTTCGCACCAACTACGGCTGGCACATTCTTAAACTCATTGACCGGCGGGGCATTGGCTCATTCGCCGACCTGGCCCCGGCCCTGCGCCAGCGCGTGACAACCGATACCCGGGCCGATGTGCTGCGGCAATCGACGGTGCAGCGGCTGATGAAAGCGTACGTGGTTCGGGAAGATAAATCAGTCGTGGACCTGGCTTTTCAAAAAGCCGACAGTACGCTGCTGCGCGGTCGGTGGCGGTACAGCGAATTGCTCGACCCGGCACTGACCACCAAACCAATCCTGACCATCGCCGACCAGCCTTACACGGTGGGCGAATTTTTCGACTTCGTCCGCCAGCGGCAGCAACCCGCCCGCAACCCAGCCATGACCGCCAACCCGTTCTCCGCCAGTGCGGCCACCGGAGGCTCGCCAACGGTGGCTATGCGCCGATATTTCGACCGCTTTGTGGGGGATCAGCTGCTGGCAACCGAGGAGAAAAATTTAGACAAAAAATCGCCCGAATTCCGGGCGTTGCTGGCCGAGATTCGCGATGGTGTGCTGCTGTCGCAACTGATGGAAGAAAACGTGTGGGAACGGTCTATGACCGATTCGACGGGGCAGCGGCAGTACTTTGACCAAAACAAAGCCAAATACCGCTTTCCTGAGCGGGTGCAGGCTACCGTGATTACCGCGCCAACCGATGCCCTGCTCAAACAGGCCACCGACATGATCGGCGGTAAACCGCCCTATGCCCTCCGGCGGGCGGGTCCGGCTCTTTCCTACGCCCCCGGCCAGACGACCCTCTCGGCCGATCAGCGCGAAAGCCTGCTGGAGGTGCTGGCGGTGCTGCTACGCAATCCCGACTATGTGGTCGACGTAACGGGCTCGCACGATCCTGCCGAGCGCGATTCCGTTTCGGCGGGCCGCATCCGGTCGGTGGTTCGTTATCTACAGCAGAGCGGTGTGTCGCTCAGCCGTATTTCCGAGAAAGACGACCAGGGTACCCGGCCGCGCGGTGCCGGGCCGTTGACCAAAGATGCCGCCCAGCGCGTGGTTACATTTTCCTATTTTTCCAACGCCAAAGCCGACGTAGCCCGCGTACTCAGCGATCAGTTCGGACCCGCTCCCGCACCTGGCAACGTACCCGTTGGCGAACCGGCCATTACCATCAGCGAGGGGTTGTTTGCGCAGGGTATGAATCCTTATCTTGATGCCGTTGGGCAGTGGAAGCCCGGCACTACCCGGCTAAATCGGGCTGGCAAAGCGGTATCTGTCGGCATTGTTCGCGTTGAACCGGCCCGCGCCAAAACCTTTGCCGAAGCGCGTGGAGCAGTTATCAATGACTACCAGGCCGTGCTGGAAAAGCAATGGCTGGCCCAGCTTCGGCAACAGTATCCGGTAAAAATCAATGAACAGGAAATGAAGCGATTGATGAAATAAACGACCAGAAACGCCCTTTGAAGGTACTGAATGCCTGCTTGAATCGTTAAATAAATGGTCGGCGGTGGGGCCTTTGCTGGCAGAAAATCTCCTTAAAATTGCTTAAAAATCGGCACGCACAGCGTTCCATTCGTATCTTTAACTCATGAAAAAAGTAATCAGCAGTGCGCTCATCGCTTTGATTGGCTATTCCCTCACCATACCGGTGTTTGGACAGGGTCAGGAGGGCATCAGCATCAACAAGATCATTGCCAAAGTCGATAACTACTACGTGCTTCGGTCTGACCTGGAAGAAACGGTTCAGTCCTACGTGGGTCAGAACCAGACCGCCCCGCCCAAATGCCAGTTGCTGGAAAGCTTGGTTATCAATAAAATGATGCTGGCCAAAGCCGAGATCGACTCCGTGGTGGTTGAAGAAAAACTGGTAGACGCTGAACTCGACCAGCGAATGAGCTACATGTCCCAGCAATTTGGCTCCGACAAAAACATTGTGGAAGCCTACGGTAAGAGTTTAGAAATGCTCAAAAGCGAGCTGCGCCATCAGGTCAGAGATCAGAAAACGGTCCAGAAAATGCAGCAGAAAATTACGACCGACATGAAGGTGACACCCCGCGAAGTGCGTAAATTCTTCGATGCCATTCCCCGCGACAGCCTGCCCTACATGCCTGCCGAAGTGGAAATTGGCCAGATCGTGCGGTTTGCCAAGCCCACCAAAGAGCAAAAAGATGCCCTACGCCAGCGCTTGCTGGACTACAAACAGCGGGTGGAAAAGGGCGAAGATTTTGCCAAGTTAGCCAAAGAAAACTCTGAAGACATCGGCTCCGCCGAAAAAGGGGGCGACCTGGGTTTTGCCAAGCGCGGAGCCATGGTAGCTCCTTTTGAAGGAGCAGCCCTGAAGCTAAAACCCAACGAAATATCCG
>JAYVAP010000583.1:0-3609 GCA_043750915.1 Spirosoma sp.
GCACACCATCATTGGCGATCGCCCACACGGCTGCAACAAGCAGAATAAACTCTTTCTGGATCGGTTTGGCATGAACACCATGCTGCTCCACGCGCGGCAAATTCAGTTCCGGCACCCCGTTTCGGGCGAAGAAATCACGGTAACGGCTCCCTGGCAGGATGAATTCGGACGCATGCTGGGGGCATTGTTCGGGGTAGATGGAGCGACCTGATTGCCAGCTGCACCCATTACCGGCTACAAATATTACGTCGTATTGATTGCTGGTTTAGCGGCAAAAAGAGATGGCCCGTGGCGGTCTCTTTTTGCCGCTAAATCATCCAGTGCGGATAAGGTTTTGGCCGCGCACTCACCTCGTCTAAGGTAATCAGTTGCTCGGCAAACAGATGCCATTGTTATCTGCGCGGTCAAGTTCCACCGCTATTTTTTGCTTAGGAATGGGTCACTATTTATTTTTGGAACGATATTTGTCAAACTCTAACTATCTTCACAAAAAAATAAATCCAGTACGCGGTTAATCACGTAGATACAGTTGGTTGTCTGACCAAAACACGGTTTTTAGGTAGAAAAGGACAGCCCCAGCCGTCGGATGGTCCAGGGATTATCCGACGGCTGCTATGCACCGTCAATCGTTAGTTTGAGGAGCCGGGCAACCGGCAGAAGATCGGAAGGCACTGGTGATTTTCGCCGGTGCCTTTTTGTTAGCTGTTTTGGATGCCACCGTTTTTTTGTTGCTTGCACCGAAATTGAAGCCCTCCTAATGGCCGTGTTCCTATGAATGTTGTTCGCATCTTACTGAAAATTCTGCTGGGGCTTATACTCCTTATTGTTTTGTTTCTGGCTGTGAGCCTGGCCCCGGTCAACGATACGCCCTACCGCCAAATGCCCTATTACGCCCAGACAAAGCAACGGCTGGCGCAACTACCTACCCCGTCACCCGCCAAAACATCCATTCGGGCGGGCTGGGCCCGGGCTAACATGACCCCCCCCTACACCACACCCACCGGTGGTTATGGCATTCGGCGCGGCAAACACTGGCGCGTGGTGAGCGACTCAATTTTTGCGCGGGCCATCGTCCTCGACAACGGCGGTACCCGCGTGGCCGTTGTGGGTGTTGATCTGCTCATTGTGCCCCCCACCGTGACCGAAGCCCTTAAAAAACGCCTGCCCGAAGTGGGGTTGCGCTGGGAAAATCTGTATGTAGGTGCCATCCACTCGCACAACAGCGTGGGCGGCTGGGCACCGGGGGTAGTGGGGCAGCTGATTGCGGGTGGTTACGACGAGAAAATCGTAATCCGCATCACCGACGGTATCCTGACTGCGCTTCGTCAGGCGCAAACCACCCTGGCACCCGTGCAGATTGGATACGGCCAAACCGACGCATCGGACCACATCAGCAGCCGCATCGCTTTTTCCGGTCCGACGCGCCCACTCGACGGCCAGATTCGACTGCTGAAACTGAAAAAACAAACGGGTGAGTCGGCGTTGATTTGCACCTTTGCCGGTCATGCCACGCTCTTCGACGGGGGCAACGGCGATTACCTCAGCCGCGATTATCCGGGGTCGCTGGTGGACCGGCTGGAAAAAACATCGGCTACTTTTGCCTTGTTCATGGCGGGAACGGTGGGCAGCACGGCCCCCAAAGCGCGGGGTACTACCGACTTTGCCGAGATTCGCAATTATGCCGGTGATCTGGCCCGGCGCATTGAGCATACCGTACCCCAAATTCAAACCCACCCCGACAGTGCGCTGGCCATGCTGACGCTGCCGCTAAGCCTGCGGGAACCAAATCCGCGCGTCCTGGGCAACTGGCGGGTGCGGCCCTGGCTGTTCTACGCTATTTATGGCAATTACCCATCCGACCTGAAAGCATTGCGCATTGGCAAAACAGTGTTACTGGGTACACCCTGCGATTTTTCGGGCGAGTTCGTGGCTGATTTCCGTCCGTTGGCCACGCAAAAAGGGGTCAACCTGATGATTACCAGCTTCGACGGTGGCTATATCGGCTACGTCACGCCCGATGCCTACTATAACCGGACCACCTACGAAACCCGCGACATGAACTGGTTTGGGCCGTATAACGGGGCTTATTTTGAGGAGATGATGATGGGTTTACTGAAAAAAATCTGATCGCAATTCCTATGAACCAACCCTAACTGGTAGCCTTATCGGGCACGGGGGCCGACGCGTGAAAATCGGCGTAGATGCGCTTCATGTAGTTGTCCAGCAGGTCCAGCACGCGGGATGGATCGCCGGCGCGGACAATTAGCCCGAGGTGATGTTCTTTGTGCATCCGCCACCAGATTTCTGCATCGGCAAACCCGGTCATGTCGGGCCACGGCTGGCGGGCCAGCGACACAATTAGTCCGGCGTAGTGATGGGCCTCAACTGGTGGTTCATACGGTTCGTTGCGGGCCAGTGCCGTTTCCAGGTTGACCCACTCGGCCCACAGGTTCACGCCCGATGCCGCTTCAACCATCTCGGCAATGTGCGCCCCACCCACCCGCGAGGCCGTTTCCAGAAAATACAGCTCGCCGTCGTGATCGCCCCGGATAAACTCGGCGTGCGAAGCCGACGAAAGCATCCCAAAAGCAACCATAATGCGCTCATTGATGGCCCGCAGGGCCACTGTGTCGGGGTCGTCGCTGGCCAGTGTGGTGGTTCTGAACACCCCGCCCCCGTGCGACACCTCCATGGGTGTGGCCAGATAGCGGCTGGCCCGACTGAACACGGTTTTCCCATTGAAAGACAGCGAATCGACGTGGTAGACGTGCCCCGGCCTGAACTGCTCAATCAGGTACTCGTGCCGCCGGTCGCCGAGGGCGTGGATTACCTGCCAGGCTTCATCGAGCGTATGCACTTTTTTAATACCCGTGGCCGACGCTTCGGAGCGCGGCTTCACCAACCACGGGCCGTCGGTAGTGGTCAGGAAATCGGTAACGGACGCATCGTGGTGGAGACTGCTGAAGGCGGGCACCCGGATTCCTTCGGCAGCGGCCCGCATCCGCATGGCTAATTTGTCGCGAAAAAAACGGGCCGTTGTTTGTCCCATGCCGGGAATCCGGAACGTTTCGCGGATGAGTGCGCCTTTTTCCACGTCGAAATCGTCCAGGGCTACCACCCGGTCAATCCGGCGCGACCGCATGATGTGGGCCAGGCCCGTCACCATCGTTTCGAGGTCGTGGGGTGCATTGCTCGGCGAGGGAACGTAAAAAATCTCGTCGATGGATTCTCGGGGCCAGTCGGCATCAGCCAGTTTCTGGTCGGTCAACAGATAAACAGTATTTCCCAGGGCTTTGCAGGCTTTCAGAAAGTCCTGGCCTTTATGGAATGTGGCAATGCAGAGAAAAGACAACTGGCTCATAAAGAGGGGTGGATCAGGAAGTAATATTTCCAAATAGTTTTCCCTCTGCAATCTATCAATTAACCCGCTATTTATAAGCCAGCGTTCTTCTAAAAAAACAAGGCTTTCTTATAATCCAATGATTATGAGAAAGCCTTGTCTATGATAACGAATCAATTGGCCGGAATCTCATTGCCCGCCCCCGAATGTTTAGTTATCAGGGTTTGATCAATACCCGCTTGCTGATTCGTTTTGAACCACTTTGCAGG
>JAYVAP010000584.1:0-2613 GCA_043750915.1 Spirosoma sp.
CAGGTCCGGCGGCTATATCTTGGCCAGAATTTCGAGTTGAAGCGTAAGATATGACGGCTGATCGGGGTTTATTTCTCACTCACATAAACACAGACTCACCATCAGCAACGGATTATTTACAGCATCACTTAAATTTGACAATCAGTTAGTTATGACTTCCAAAGCGGGAACTGACAACATGTGCTCCCTTTTATATGGTGTAAAACGCCGTGGAAATACGGGCCTGGTGTTCATAACCGTACTGTCCGGCTTACTATATGCTTAATACCCTTTGAACTAATTGGCTAAATCATCATCTTGTAACCGTTTTCTACCACCTTTCATCTGGTTCGTGTGCTTCATTCTGTGCATCGATCTGCTTATATGTTCCGGCACCTTTTATTTTGCTTTATTTTTTTGGAGGTATCTGTAGCAATGGCTCAGGTAGACCCCGTTGCGTATAATGCTCTCTCCAGCCAGGCCCGTTACCGCTTTACCGATAGGTACTTAACTACCCACTGGCTCGATTTTTACGATCCCAAACAAACCGTAGTAGCGGCCGATCTGGCCATGATGCGGGCAGAGGCAACCGACCCGAAAACAGCCTGCCTGCTCCGCTTTTTTCAGTTTCGCAATCAGACTTTTGAACGAACGAAACACGCTCAGACCGCTCAGGCTGCGGTGGGGGCCATGCGGGATGTACTGACCTTTGCGCAGGCCAACAACCTGACCGCCGAAGAAGGTGTCAGTTGGCTGTTGCTTAGTTTGGTTACCCGTGAGCATGTCAGCCATATGGACGAGCGTACCCGGCGACTTCAGATCTACGAAGGTGTTGTGCGCGGGTTGACCCTGCTGGAAAGCCTGCCCCCCGCTGCGCTCGATGACTATCACGGCGGTACTTATTTCCTCGATCATCACCTGATGTACATGGGTATTTATCTGTTCCGTATCGAAGAGTACGGCCTGGCCCTGCGGATGTTTTCGCTGGGCCACCGGACAGGACACCCCTCATTCAGTCCCGACAATAGTCATTTTAAAGGCTATGACTATTTCGAATGGAATTTCCTGAACGATATTGGGGCCTGTTACCAGCGGATGAACCGACTGAACGAAGCAGCGGCATGGTACCGGAAAGCCTATGAGTTCGGGAAATATCACCGCACCCCCATTCAGGAGGTAGTCAGCTATGGTAATATTGGCGTGGTGCTGGCCAAACAGAAACGTCCGCTGGCAGCGCTGCCCTACTTAGAGCGGGCAAGCGTTGAGACCCGTCGGTTACAAGATACCGAGTCGGAGTTCAATGTGGCGGTGCCACTGGCCGAAACGTACCTGACACTTAATCGGCCCGAAAAAGCCTATTTGATGTTACGGCGGGCCGTGGTCCTGCACGATTCCCTGAAAAAAGCGCAGTACATGCCTCCCACCGACAGCACCCTGCTCATTTCACTCTTCGCCGGGCTGGGATCCGTTTATCAACAGCGCGGCAATCTAAGTAAAGCCCTGTTCTACAGCCAACTATCGAACCGGCTCAGTGAACAACATGCGCAGGTCGACGATACCCGCCGTTACCGGATAAAACAGGAAAAGCTGGAAGCCGGGGCCTATATGGCTAAACTGAACCGGCTGGAGCGCGACCGACAAACAAACCTCCGATGGCGGAATGGGCTGGTAGTGGGGCTGTTGGGGGCCCTGCTCGTAACGTTGATGTACCTCTATCGCCAGGGGCAACGCCGGCGGCAGGCCGAACAGCAGTTGCTGTTGTTCACGCAGGAGGTCCGCCAAAAAATGGAGCCGCTCAACCAGCTGCAACGCACTGCCGAAGCCCCCCACACCGTTCAGGACACCCTGCCGCAGGTGGCGGCACTGATCCGTTCGGTTATCCTGACCGATGCCGACTGGGATCGGTTCCGTGCCCTGTTCGATCAGGTTTATCCAACCTATCTCCTGCGCCTGCGTCGCCAGTATCCTACGCTGACACCCGCCGAAACCCGGTTGATTTGCCTGACTCAATTAGCCCTCTCAACGAAAGAAATGGCCAATATGCTGGGCGTATCGGCAGATACGATTGTTAAAACGCGGTATCGGATTCGGAAGAAAGTAAACCTGCCCGAAGGAAGCAACCTGGCAGAAGTCTTTGTGGCTACTTAGATAAAATACTCATCAGTAATTACTTATAAATTGTCCGGGTAATTGTCCGGCTCATTTTTTTGCTTAGCGACAAGTGACAGGGCTATGTTTGTGCACCGTTTCCGCACTATCCACCAACCCCGGCCATGACACCCGCTCCCCTCATTCGCCACCTGACCAAATGCCCACCCTGGCTCCTGTCGGGGTTGTGCTATGGCCTGGCCTGGCCATCTTTCGGGAGTATACCCACGGGCTGGCTGGCTTGGGGAGCCCTGGTGCCGTTGTTGCTCCGGGTACGTCGGGCCGATGCGGCCGACTCCTTCCGGCACTACGTATGGGCTACGTTTCCGGCGTTTGTAGTGCTGCCGGTGGTCGTGTGCTGGTGGCTTAGCTACTATAACCCTTTTGCGCTGCCCCTGATCTGGCTCACGCAATCGCCCTGCCTGTATCTGCCCATGGCCGGTTTCTACTTTTTACAAAGGTATCTGGGCTGGCACCGCGCCCTCT
>JAYVAP010000585.1:0-2500 GCA_043750915.1 Spirosoma sp.
ATACCGACAATCCGGTTATCACCCTGAAGGCGACTCAAAGCGGCACGGCGGGCGATGCCAGCTTTACCTACAACTGGCTAACGAACTGTAATAGCGGAAGTAGCGGAAGACTGGCCGCTTTGACGAGCCGCGAATCAGCACTTCCCCTAAAGGTGTCGGTACTGGGCAACCCGGTAGTGGGCGAGACCGTGCGGCTGGATGTGCGTGGTGCCGAAGGCCAGCCCTTGCGGGTGTGGGTGAGTAACCTCCAGGGGCACCTGATTAGCGAGCAGCACATTGAGCAGGCGGAGACTGTTGAACGGATCAGCCTGCAACTGAGCCGTTCGGTGGGCTTGTATCTGCTACAGGTGAGCAGCCCCACTCAAACCAAAGTGGTACGGGTGCTGAAGACTGAATAGTTTTCAAAGACCTCCAGATTTTTAACAACGAAGCCCGGATCGCTCTGATCCGGGCTTCGTTGTTTTGGTGTATGGCCATGAAATTTGGTGATGTATTATCAACTCAATATCTCCCGCAGCACCGGCAACGACTTCACCTCGCCAACCGAGTCGATATGAATTTGGTAGTAAGCCACCAAAGCATCCAGGATGTCGTTTCGCGATGCACGGGCCAGCTTAACGGGCGAACCCAACGGCTGTTGCAGCATGATGTTGAGCGCGATTTCCATGTCGGTATCGGGCAGAAATGGATACGAGTTTTCCTGTAGCTGGCTTTCAAACTCGCGGGCACTCTCCGGCCCGAAGCCCAGAAAAAACGACAGCTTGAGCAAAAAAGCCAGGTGAAAGTTCTCGTGATGTTGGCGTGACTGCTCCAGAAAAAGCACCGAATCCATCAGAAACCGAAATAAAACCGGGCTGCCCGCTTCCTCTTTCAAAACTTTGTTCAGCATCTCCGTCACGAACATGGCCATGGTCGATTTAGCCACATCGAAGGGTAAACTCTGGAATGGATGGCTCGTTTTTATCTCCGAGAGCCGGTGCAGATCGCGGTCATTGCGGTAGTACACCACCATGTCGAGCAGCGTCAGCGGCTGAAACAGGGCAATGCGGTTGTTTTTGCTGCGGGCCGTTCGAACACTGTTGACGATGTAGCTTTGCAACCCGAACTCTTCGGTATAAACGCGGGCAATGATGGATGTTTCGCGGTAACGGATGTAGCTAAGGGCAATGCCTCTGGTTTTCTGGAGCATATTCAGTCGGGTGTGAGCCGGTTAAGATACCTCTTTTTTGTTGAAATGTGGGCCAAATACCCCGAAAAAAATCGGGGTGTTTGGCCCACTTAGTAGCCATCCGCCTGACCCATTTCGATGAACCCGCAGAAACTTCACCAAAACAGTCGTATCATTGAAAAAATTTTCTCCCCCCTCCATGAAACTCTATAACACCCGCTTTGGTATCGTCCTTCAAGAGCAACAACACTACTATGAAGTGCCCGCAATGGATTGGGACGAGCTGATCAACCGGAATGATTTGACCAATTTCCTGCAAACCATTACCACCCAAACCGCCCCATCGACCGAGTGCCTCAACTGGATTGAAACCGGACTGCTGGCCCCCATTGGGCAACAGGAGGTATGGGCATCGGGTGTCACGTATCTGCGCAGCCGCAACGCCCGCATGGAAGAATCCAAAAAATCGGGGGGCAACAGCTTCTACGACCGCGTGTATGATGCCGAGCGGCCCGAACTGTTTTTTAAAGCCACGCCCGCGCGGGTGGTGGGTCCGGGCGGAGCGGTGCGCATTCGGCAGGACTCCACCTGGAACGTTCCCGAACCGGAGTTGACGCTGTTCATCACATCAAGCGGAAAAATTGCGGGCTACACCTGCGGCAACGACATGAGTTCGCGGAGCATTGAAGGCGAAAACCCGCTCTATCTGCCACAGGCCAAAACCTACGACGGCAGCGCGGCCCTGGGGCCCTGTCTGCTGGTGGCCCAAAGGCCGATTGCACCCGACACGCAAATCCGGCTCAGCATCGAGCGCAACGGGCAGGTGGCTTTCAGCGGCAGCATTGGGATCGACCAGATGAAGCGGCAGCATACCGAACTGGCATCGTTTCTGTTCCGGGAGTGCTCGTTCCCCCACGGCTGCTACCTCATGACGGGCACGGGTATTGTGCCGCCCGACGATTTCACGCTCCGCGCGGGCGACCAGATCAGCATCAGCATCGACGGGATTGGCACCCTGACGAACACGGTGGCGTAGAGAATCAGCCATTTTGACTGGATTTTTGGCTGACCACGCGGATGCCTGCTTTCACGCGGGCAACTTTTTCGCGCAGTTCGTCCGGCGAATCGGCCATTACCGTCACGTGGCCCATCTTGCGGAAAGGTTTGGTGATGGCTTTTCCGTAGAGAAACGGGAACACGCCCGGCATGGCCAGCAACGTTTCCAGCCCGTCATACACAACCGGTCCGGTGTGGCCGTTGGCACCCAGCAGGTTAACCATCGCAGCGGGTCCATAGGGCTGTGTGCTGCCGAGGGGGTAGTTGAGAATGGCC
>JAYVAP010000586.1:0-2987 GCA_043750915.1 Spirosoma sp.
GGGCGGAAGGACTATACCAATAATCAATTCCTTACTGAAATTGGGTGCCGCCGGGTTCGTTTGTTTGGCGTTGGGTGCCAGGCTGCCAGATGGTTTAAATACCTGCCCAAAGATTTCGGCCTGCTCAAAGACGAATAATGTTGGCTTGTTTTTGCTGACGTGGGCATCGTCACTGAGCAGATAGCCCGTGAGAATTCGATATTTCAGATTAACCTGCGCAAATGTCAATAGGCTGATAAACAGAAGAATAGAACACAGAATCGGAAAAGAAAGCCTGCGGAAACGGATGGTCGATGAAAGAGGAGATGGCATAAATACACTAAAACTACATGACAAGATATACTCTTTCTAACGGCTGACTGACCCGTTTCGGTGTATCGGCAGGGCAAAAAATCGGCTTACTTTGGTTGCCGGTCAGCGGCATTCGCCGGGTCGTTGAGATTCATACCCGCCACGTTGAAGCACGAACTCTCGTTGTCGCTCTGGCACTCGAACAGGTCAAATGACTGAACGTCGGCATCCAACCGTTCAAAATAAAGCACAAACGGAACCCGCTCGTCGTTTTTGATTTCGCGCGTTTCCGGCGACATCGGAATGCCCTCCGTTTTGAGGAGTTTGTAGGTGCGTTTACCGTCGGCAGTGGCCAGCACCGCTTTGGGGTTGAAGGAGATGTTGCTGGAGCCAAAATAATTGCTGTTGCGGTCGGTGCGGTCTTTGCCAAAGGTCAGATAAAGCACCGTGTAACTGGCCGTCAGGCGGATGTCGGTCACCCGGATGTCGGGGTCCTGCGAATGGCCGAGACCACCCGTCGGGTCGGGCAGGAGTTGTTTCCTGACGGCGTATTGGGGCTGTTTGGGCTGGTAGTACTCAGCCCCGTCGGCCGGAACGGTCAGTTTGGCGGGCTGGTTGGCAGTGCAGGCCGAAACCAGCAACAGCAGGGCGTAGATGGCTTTCATACCCCTAAATTACGGTTTTTTATCAAACAGTAGCTCTCGTCAGCGTTTCCCAAATGCGGTCATATACGGCCGTGGCGGGCATCGACGGGCCGGACACCCGGTTGCTCACAAACACCGGGTGGTGCTCCCGCGCCGTACCCGTCCGCCCGTGCGAGCCTTTTACCAGCGTGGCATCCAGCGAAATCACGTTCATTAAATACCGGAAACCCAGCATCTTACGGCCCAGTTTATAGCCCGCTTTGAGTTTGATGAGCGGGTTGGTCTGGTCCATAAACAACTCCACGGGGTCGTAGCCTGGTTTTTGGTGGATGGCCACCAGCCGGGCAAAATCGGGGGCGCGGGCATCGTCGAGCCAGTAGTAATACGTGAACCAGCTGTCGGCATCGGCCACCACCACAAAATCGCCGGCGCGTTCGTGGTCGATGTGTTCGGCTTTCTGCTGGGTTTTGTCGAGCACCCGCTCAATGCCCGGCGTTTTCTCCAGCAGTAACCGGACCGTTTCCAGCAGCGATGGATCGTTTACGTACACATGGGCAATCTGGTGGTCGGCGGTGGCAAAAGCGGGGGAGGCCCCGGCATCGAACAGTTCCAGCCCGCGCTCCTCCCGGAAACGAATCAGGCCCGGCGTGGATGCGCCCGGCGTGGATTCGCCTGCCTGGCGCAGCACCCGGTTGATATGAATGGGCTTGCTGACGTTGGTGATGCCGTATTCTGACAGCACGATGACCTCGGCCCCTTTTTTTTCGTAGAACAAAATCAGGTCGCGGCACACAGCGTCTATCTCGCGCAGGTCAGTTGCAATTTTAGTGAAATCCTGCCCGGACGCGGGACCGCCAAACTTTTGCAGGCAATAATCCAGATGGGGCAGATAAACCAGCGTCAGTGTGGGGTTGTGCCAGTCGTCGACCCGCATGGACGCGTCGGCAATCCAGCGCGTACTTTTTATGGTGGTAGCCGGTCCCCAGAACTGAAACAGGGGAAACTGACCCAGTTCCTGTTGGAGCCGGTCGCGCAGGTCGGCGGGCTGGGTGTAGCAATCGGGCAGCTTCAGCCCGTCCGACGGGTATTGCGGGCGGGGCGTGGCCGAGAAGTCGGCCGTTGAGTACATGTTATACCACCAAAACATATTGGAAACCGTAAAAGCGGGGTCCTGTCGGCGGGCGTGATCCCAGATTTTTTCGGACAGCACCAGTTTGTTGGACTGTTTCCAGAACTTCACTTCCGCGTCGGTGCGGTCATACCAGCCGTTGCCCACGATGCCGTGTTCGGCGGGCCATTTGCCCGTCAGGTAGGTCGATTGCACAGAGGTGGTCACGGCCGGGAGCATGGGATCGATGGTGGCCTGGTGTTTCGTGGCGAACCACTGTTTCAGAAAGGGCGTGTGCTCGCCAATGAGCGAATAGGACAGGCCCACTACGTTGAGAACGACAGTTTTTTGCATAGGTTGTTTTAGCGGGCAGACTTTTTGTCTTTATTTGCCCGTGTTTGTATTGAAATGTGAAACATCGTGCCTTTTAGCAAGCGGTGCGCTGATAACGGTATTATCCCAGCCAGTGAGCGTTCTGCTAAAATCCAGCCGGAACTCTGTACCCTTCCCCGGCTCCGACCGGACGCTGATTTGGCAGGCAATGGCGCTGGCTAAATCTCGGATGAGGTGCAGACCCAGCCCGCTTTTACCGCTTATGGCCGCGTTGTTGGTGTAAAGAACTTTCAGTTGGCTCTCCGATAGGCCGGTGCCATTATCACTGATGCTCAGCACTATCCGATCATTTTCGGGCCGGGCCTGCCAGTGAATGTGCGCGTCGGGCCTATTTTTCAGGGCATGGATGGCGTTGCTGGTCAGATTTTGCATGATGGTGCGGAGGTAATCTTCGTCAGTAGCCACCTGCAGGCCGTCGGGGGTGCTGAAGCTGAACCGCACACTGGTTGCCCCCGCGAAGAACCGTTGCAGATAGGCAAACAGCGTGGCCACCGGAATCAGTTTTACATCGGGCTTAAACTGCTGCATTTGCCCCTTGCTCCACAGCAGCA
>JAYVAP010000587.1:0-3448 GCA_043750915.1 Spirosoma sp.
AGCTGACCGAAAAAGGCAAAATGACACCCTGGGCCACGGGTTTGCGCTCTCCTGCCGGGTTTGGCGTGCTGCGCGACGGGTCTATCTTTTATACTGAAAATCAGGGCGATTGGGTAGGGTCGGGCCGGATGACGCACCTCGAAAAAGGTGATTTTGCGGGCAATCCCGCCGGGTTGCGCTGGACGGGCGAAACCGGGTCGCCCCTAAGCCTGAAACCCCAAGACGTTCCCAGCACGGGGAAGCCCATGTTTGAGGTCGCAAAAACGGTTAAAAACTTAAAAGTTCCTGCCGTGTGGTTTCCGCACACACTGATGGGTATCTCAACGGCCGATTTTAGGGAAGATACCACCAACGGGGCCTTTGGGCCATTTGCCGGGCAGGTGTTTGTGGGCGATCAGGGCCACAGTAAAATCATGCGCGTGGCACTGGAAAAAATAAATGGTGCCTGGCAGGGGGCGTGTTTCCCGTTTCGGGAGGGCTTCCAGTCGGGTATTATCCGCACCGTTTGGGGGCAGGATGGCTCGCTGATCGTGGGGATGACAAGCCGGGGCTGGTCGGCTACGGGCAAGGATGCCTACGGCATTCAGCGGCTGGTCTGGACGGGCGAAATACCCTTCGAGATGAAAACTATCAGGTCTCGGACCGATGGTTTTGACGTAACATTTACCCAGCCCGCCAACCAGAAAACGGCCGAAGACCCGGCTTCTTATAGCCTCAACAGCTTTACCTATAAATACCATAAAACCTACGGCAGCCCCATAGAAAACGCCCGTCCCGTGCCCATTAAGGGCGTTTTGCTGGCGCAGGACGGCTTGTCGGCCCGTATCGTTGCCGACACGGCTTTTCTGGCCGGATACATTTACGAGCTAAAAGCTGAGGGGGTTCGGTCGAAAGCGGCTATGTTGCCGCTGTTGCACCCCGTTGGCTACTACACGCTGAACGCGGTTGGAACAGGCGAAAAAGCCGTGTTGCCCCCGCCCACAGCATCGGCCACGCACAACCACCGGGCAACGATGGTAATGGCCAAAGCCGCGCCTGGCAAAGCCAACAAAAAGGTGAGCAACGGGGTCGTTTCAGCCACCAGCACCACCAAACGCATCACCGGACAACCCGCCAATTGGATAAATGGCCCCGATCAGGTAATAACCATCGGAACCAAGCCCGGACTAAAATTTGATACCGAAAAGGTAGCCGTGAAAGTCGGCAGCCGCGTGAAAGTCGTGTTCAACAATAACGACGACATGCTGCATAACTTTGTGATTACGAAACCCGGCACGGCTAATGCCGTTGGCAATGCGGCCCTGCGCCTAAACCTTAAAGGCCCCCAGATGAACTACATTCCCGACTCGCCCGATGTGCTTTATCATACCAACATCCTGCAGCCCGAAACCGCCGAGAGCATTTATTTCGTAGCACCTACCGAACCGGGCGATTATCAGTTTGTTTGCACCTTTCCCGGCCACTCATCGCTGATGCAGGGGCTGCTGAAAGTGGTGAATTGACACGCTCGCTTGAATGACTCAGAATTTTTGTTCAAACGGCGTTGCTGTTACTGCATACACCATCCGCTACCCTTACCGTTTAACCGGTATGCGAACTGTTTGCCTGTTATTTACCCTGTTGCTTGTGGCGGTGGCCAGTCGTGCCCAGCAACGCCGGGGAATCGACGATGCCTCCTACTACCGCACGGCCCCCATTCCGGCCCACCTCCAGCCCATTGAGCGGGCCTACGGCTCATCGTCGCTGGGCAGCGTTTATTTCTACGGGGGCAAGAAACTCTCCTCGCCCTATTCGTTGGAGGTGCCGTTCTACGAACTGGCCGACCCAACGGTTAATCACCATTTCAAAACGTTTCGAACCATGACCACACTTAGCCGACTGGCTGGCCTGGCCCCGCTGGTTTATATTCTGTTGCCCGGCAATCAAAACAACCGGGGTGCCTACTGGACCGTGTTTGGCAGCTCAATAGTGGCTTCGCTCACGCTTAATATCATTGGCAACAGCCAGGTCAACAAAGCCGTGGGCCGCTATAACCAGATGCTCCGCCAGCCCCGCGTGGGCCTGTTGGTGGTGCCGGTGCCGCTCACGGGGCAGGTGGTTGTGGGGGCGGGGGCCGCATGGCGTTTCTAAACAGCTAATGGACAGGATAAGCGATGGATAAGACCGGCAATACCACCTCTCTCCCGGCGGCAGTGGCTTTTTTCGACAGGAAACTGCTGACCCATGCGGCCTTTGTCTTGATTCACAGCGGAGCGTTGCTGTTTGTTATCAAACGCTCGCCGGTTATCCATTGGCCTTACCTGATGGCCGCTGTTTCGGCGGCTGCCATTGGCTTTGCAGAACCCCGCAAGGGTTGGTTTCTGGCTCTTTTGCAGGTGGTGGCACTCTGGACAGGCTACACGTTTCTTACCCAAACTCCGTTGGGAAGTGGCCAGCGTGAACTGGAAGCATTTAACCTCTATGGGGCTATGGGCTTAACCCTGGTGGGTAGTTTTATTGGCAGTATGCTAAAACGGGCCATGTCCTGACGGGCCGTATCCGTTGCCGGATGTGGATGAAAACGTTGCCTTAGCGGTTGCCAATTTTTTTCGATGCCCGTTTCAGGTCCTCGATTACGATTTCTTCAAAACCGGGTAGGGTCTTGTAGGCGTAGGTGGCCCGCCAGGGGGTGTCCTGGTAGTCGTAGGAAACTTCCAGATAGGGTTTGTTACCACTTGTGCCCGCATCGTTGGCCCGAACGTTGATCCTGACGGGAATATCGTTGTAGTATTTGAAGTAATGGGGGTGGGTGAGGTAGCCGAGGGGCGTTGTATCCCAGGGCACAAAACCATCGACACCAAACAGGCTTTTGTTAAACTGCTGCCAGGGACGAAACTGGTCATACACCCACTTGTCGGGCGTGTTTTTGTTGTTCAGAAAGTCAATATCCGTTTTGCCCAGCAACAGGTAAACGCTGCACTCGTAGCCCGACAGCACCACCCGAATGCCCGCATCGAAGAGAATGCGGAACGATTCGGGATCCATCTCAAAGTTATAATCCCCCACCGACATTTTTTCTAAGCCCGGCCTGAAAGGCAAGCCCGGCGACCGCCCCGCACACACGACTACTTCTTCGATTTGCGGAATCAGTTCGGGGTGGTTTTTGACAACGGTTGCCACGTTGGTGACTGGCCCAATGGCCAGAATGGGCAGCTTCTCGCTGCGTAGTACTTTGGCCATTGCCCGCGTGGCATCGTTTTCGGTGCCCACGTCGCGGGCCGTGTCGGAGCCGCGATAGACCGGAATGGGTTTGCCCGGTTTTCCACTTGCCGTTCGGTTATACCAGGCCAGGAGTTTTTGGGTTACCTCGTAGGCATAGTTGGCGTAGGTGATGGTGCTGATGCCGACGAGTTCAACTTTGTCGGGGTTTTTTAGGGCCATAATAAGGGCAACGGCATCGTCTACTTCG
>JAYVAP010000588.1:0-4946 GCA_043750915.1 Spirosoma sp.
GGCATCGCCCGATAAGTCTGCGGCACCCATAACCACCGCCACCATGCGTCCGCTGGCCGAAGGGGGTGTCTGGCTGGGGATTCTGGCCGCACTCCAATCCGTTTTCTACACCTACGACGGCTGGCATACGGCGGCCTACTTCACCGAGGAAGACGTTAACCCGAGCCGCAACCTGCCCCGCTCCATGATCAGTGGCGTTTTACTGATTATTGGCATCTATATTTTAGTAAACCTGGCCTTGCTCTACGTGCTGCCCCTGCCAACGCTGGCCAACGCCAAACTACCGGCTGCCGATGCCGTTCAGCTACTGTTTGGGCCACGTGGGGCGCAGATCGTCACGTTTCTGCTGATGATTTCGATCATGGGTATCATCAACGCTCAGATCATGTTCAACCCCCGGGTGATCTTTGCGATGGGCCGCGACGGCCTGTTTTTTCGCTTCGTCACGGCCGTCAATGCGGGCGGAACCCCCGCCTACGCCACCTTGCTGACCGCCTGTGCCTCCATCGGCATGATTCTGACCAATACCTACAGCAAACTTTCCGACATTGCTACGTTCTTTTTTGTCCTGTGCTACGCATCGGGGTTTGCGGCCCTGATCCGGCTGCGCCACACCGAACCCGAACTCCCCCGCCCGGTGCGGGCCTGGGGCTACCCGTTCACCACCTGGACCCTGCTGCTGGTTTCGCTGGCGTTTTTGGTGGGCGTAGTCATCGGCGATTTTTCGAGCAGTCTCTACGCCGTGGGGTTCGTGCTGGTAAGTTACCCGGTCTACCGGCTGATGATTAAGCAGTGACCCGCTCAGAATTGCGCATGAATTGCTTGCAGCAACTCCGCCGTTTGCTGGCGCACGGTGGCAACCGGCCCGGTAAAATTATTGTTCATTATACTGAAATACAGCAACTTACCGCGCTTCGTCAGGATGTAGCCGCTCAGATTGTAAACCCCGCTCATGGACCCTGATTTGGCAAACACATAGGGTTTTCCCGACAGGGGCAAGCCCCGCAGCGTACCCGACCGGCCAGCCGCCGGGAGCAGCGCAAATAAACGTTGCTGCGGCACAATAGCCGCAATTTTCGTGAGCAGGTCGATCAGCACATTGGGGGTGAACAGATTATAGCGCGACAGCCCCGACCCATCCACCCATTTTGCCGACGACACGGGGTAGTGCAGCACCGAGTCGGCCACCCGATGCAGCTGCCGGGCGGGGTCGAGCCGGGTAGCAGACCGTTCGGCGGCTACCATGAACAGAATATGTTCGGCCAGCAGATTATCGCTGACCTGAAGCATTCGTTTGTAGAGCGAATCGGTGGGCACTGTACCCCGCACCAGCCGCGCATCGGCCGCCACGGGCAACACCACCACGCCAACCGGCCGATGAAGCGTGTCAGCCAGCAACTGAGCCAGCAGCCCCGCCGACCAGCGAAACGGTACATCCTGCAAGGAACTGCCGGCCCCAACCAGATGCTCAAACTGATTACTGAATTCGGCCCGGCGAATTTCCTTCGGTGCTTTTGCACCGGGCACCACGTGCAGGCTATCGCCAAATCGGCGTGGGCTGCTGTGGCCCCGGTCCGAAAAACGCACGACGTTGCCATAAATGGGTAGCGGGGCCAGCTCGGGCGAATAGTCGTCGTTGAAATCGTCCCACGACCAGCCCGGCCCGAAACGCGGGCCTTCGTAGTTGGCCGGGGAGAAAAAAAGCCGCTCCGGTCGCCTGCGCAGAAAAGCCAGTGCCGCCGTATCGGGTAAGTCGGGGTGGAGCAACAGCGGATTACCCATTCCCCAGAAAATCAGCGAATCGGGCCGAACGGCATAGCGCAGCGTGGGCAACGAATCGGGCAGGGTGAGCAAACCAGCATAAAAACTAAACAGCTTGGTGTTCGACGCGGGCGTAAAGGGCCGGTTGGCGTTGTGCTGAATCAGGTATTTACGCGTAGCCGGGTCATAGAGCGCAACGCCCAGCATCCGATGGTCATAGGCGGGGCTGGTACGTAATTGATGACTTATGCGCCGGGCGGGCGAACAGCCCGACAGCATAACCAAACTCATCCAAACCACCAGGAAAACCTGTTTTATAGCCACGGGCAGATCGTTATCGGGCAATGATAATTTTTTGTGTCAATACCGTATCAGCCGTTCTCAGCCGGAGAATATAGAGGCCGTTGGGCAACTGGCTCAGGTCGAGAGATTGCTTCAATATTGTACCGTTTGTTTTCAGCGTCGATTGTTGCAACACCTGGCCCGATGGCGATATAACGCTCAGCACCAGTTCAGTAGCTGGCTTGCTTAGTTCGGCTTTTATCCAGAGGAGACCCTGGCTAACCGGATTGGGAAAGACCATAAATTGGCCTGCGTTTACTGGTTCGGCAGCCAGCACCGGCGGTGGGGGCGGCACCTGAATACGCAGGTTGTCAACGGCCCAGCCCCAACCGTGGGCCAGTTGATCGGCAAAGAGCCGAAAGCGAATCAAAATTGTTTGGCCCGCCCGGAAATTTCCCGTTCCCAGCAATCGAATCGTCCGCTGTTTATAGAGCGATGGCGTAGCCGCCGTTGCCGAGTTCTGCTCGCCCGGCAAACCATCCACCAATATGCGTTTGTAGGCCGCCAGCCAATCGGCCTGGTCGTTGGCATCGTAGCCGTCGATGAGTGGCTTCCAGGTTTTACCGTTGTCGGCAGAACCTTCCACAATCACATAATCATAAAAATCGCTGCCCCCAAACTTGCTGCCCGACTCGCCCGGTTCCACCAGCACAATTTCGTCGTAGCGCATAACCGCACTGTCGGGGTTGGCTTTGAGCGTAATGGGTGCCAGCAAAACGGCTTCGTAGTTGGTTTGATTTCGGTAATCGCTGCCGTTGCGGTAAGGATGTTCCGAATTGAGGGCCGCACTCGTGAAACTGGTCGGCGTGGTCAGGCTGAACCCATAACCAACAAAATCGGCAGCGGTTTCGGCATCCTGAAAACCAGTGGCGTAGCGGTCGCGCGGGGTCTGCGGAGCCACCACCGTCAACGCATAAAAGCCTGTTGCCGGGTTGATGGCCTGGTTTTTTGCCCGCGACGAGTCCCGCGCCACAATCCGGTAGGTCAGTTTGTCGCCCGCTTTCAGCGAGTTGGCCGGGAAATTGAGCTGGTTGCTATACAAACTATCGTACCGAACACCTCCCACTACGCCCCGGTTGTAGCGCAGCGGCAGCGCAGAGCGGGCCACGCCATTCACTAAATACTCCACATAGGCCGTGTCGATACCCGTTGGCCGGTCGTCGGAAATGGCCACAAAGAGCGGCAAACTGTCGGCGACAGTCGTGGTAAAGATAAAATTTTTGGGCGGGCTAAACCGAATCGTGGGCGGCACCTTGTCTGGCCCAACCTGAACGCGGTGGAGCGACTGCTGACCGGCGGGCAGCTTGCCGGGGTTCGTAAACACCCGTCCCGATGCGTCCTGGGCCTGAAAATAATACCAGATGTCGCCCTGCGCCTGAGCCGCCGGGAGCACGTAGCCATATTCGTCGGTGGTGCCAACGCGGGCAGGTGTGATAGCCGTAAACGTCGTGTCTGATGCTGTGGGTGGCCCTTTTCGGTAGAATAGCCGCACCGATCCGGCCGTGAGCGTAGTGTCGCTGAAAACGCGGGTGCTGAACACCAGGTCTTTCACATCTTCGCTGCTGGGGAGCGGCTGGTGGAGCACCGATGTCGTTTTCCATTCCATATCCGTCAGGAAGTTCAGCACCAGCGGGCCGGGCGCGTGAATGGCTTCGGCATTGCCAATCTGGGGTGTCATCAGGGAGTTGGGCGTTTGGGCGGGGTAGGTGC
The DNA here is from genome assembly GCA_043750915.1 of Spirosoma sp. Lineage (GTDB taxonomy): Bacteria > Bacteroidota > Bacteroidia > Cytophagales > Spirosomataceae > Spirosoma. The sequence goes on from JAYVAP010000588.1 coordinate 3,814, forward strand.
CTTCGTCGAGGTGATAAATACTGGAGCCTTTGGAGAAGGTGGCCGGTGCATAGAGTTTAGCCCGCTGGCCCGTTTTCTGTTTCAGCACAGAGCCGTTCAGAAACAGGTTATTGCCCGTGAAGAGGCCAAAAAGTGCCGTTGAATTGTCGGGGAAATCGCTTGTCGATGATACCAATCGCTTGCCCGGACCGGTTTCAATGAAATGATCATACACCCCCAGAAAACCATTGGACAGATATTGGCCAACGTTGCCATTGTCCGGCACGCCAAAATACCCGATAAACCCCAGGCCGTGGCATATTTCGTGCAGCACCACCGATACCAAATCCGTTTGCCCGGCGGGCGGGTTGGCATCAGTACCAAAATACCAGTTGTTATTTTTGTTGAAATCGGCCGAAATATCGGCCGAGTCGGGATGATTTAACTGACGGCGGGCAATTTTTTCGGCCAGCGCAATCGGGTAAAGTCCGTTGGCTTTCTGAGTGCCGTCGGAGCCAGCCCGGATAGCAGTTGGCCCGGCCGTGCCTAATATGCCCCGGTCTTTTTGCGTCCAGTTGGCCTGAATCCGGATCGGCACCGGCGATACCAGCAAACTCGCCCAGATATCGACCGCATACTGAAACGCTTTTTGGGCTTCGGGCGAAAACCCGGAATACGTAACGATGAACTGGGCGGTGGGGGCCAGCCTGGCGCGTGGGTTTTGCTGGCCCGCCACGAAAGAAGCAGGCGGCAATATTCGGGTAAACTCATCCCGCTCAATCTTATAACAGATGGTTTTGGGGACGGTCTGGGGCGTGTGCAGTTGCCGAACAAACTGCGCATAAGCCGCCGACGCGGGGGGCGTTGCCCGGCTGCGGGCTGGTTGCGCCGGCCCCAAACCAGTGTTTTGCGCCTGGGCGTGCGGCAACCCCATAATGCCGCCCAAAATACTCCACATCAACGCCAATCCCACTCCGGTTGCGCAGGCCGATTTTTTCCAATAAAACATGCTTATTCTGTAAACTTAGCTCAATCCGTAAATACGTTTTTTCAAGAAGAAAATGGGTGGCGGGTAACGGCTACATAACGAACGGTTCAGGTTCCGATTGCCCGACCCAAACCGGAATAGCGCGTGAGTGGCGGCACAACCCAAA
>JAYVAP010000589.1:0-4026 GCA_043750915.1 Spirosoma sp.
AAAAACGACCGGATCATAACAAAAAATGAATGTTGTGTATGTTTGACCCGCTGCGTGGTCCAACCGTTTAACGGATTCAGCCCTGATCGATGTTGTTAATTAATGTTAAGACCAATGGTCAGGCCCAGCCAGAGCTTGTTGCGGTATACCCAGAGGGGGTTATTTCCATCCGCAAGATTCTCGAAGCCAAATGCTAAGCCAGCCGTGACGCTGCGGTAGCCAAAAATGGAAGCCAGGCCGTAGTTAACACCCAATGCGTCATAGTCGCCGGTGAAGCGCCCAGCCGTATTGTTTTCGTTGACCACAACTGAGTTAACACTAACGAAGCCCCCAATGCCGACACTTAGGGGCCGAATTTCGGATCGAAACGAGAACTGATTCTGAATGGTGCGGTACCGGGCACGGTCGTAGCGAATGCCCATATAGGCACCCACGTTGGTGCTGGTCAGCAACTCACCCGCCCGTTGCGGCTGTTGAAACCGGTACTTAAACAGGACTGTAAACAAATCCACGTCGAACGTGATTAGGTGATAATGAAACCACGGATTAACTTGCTCCGGCCACCGGTTAGTTTTCGGGTGATAGAAAAAAGCGGTAACCAACGAATCGCTCTGGTCGAGTGTGGCCGGATTGCTGTCGGCAGCAGGCAGGGCCGCTGGTGAAAATCGGGCAAACAGCGTATCCTGCCGTACGTATAACAGAGCGGACGTACGCTGGTTGAGTCGTTTGTAGATAACGTGTCCGGCTGTGTCTGCCACCTGCAACAACTGATTGGGTTTCACCGTATATACCCGGTTCAGGTCAGTGATGTCTGATTTAAGGTGCAGATTCAGGCAACCCGACAGGCTGCCCGCAATCAATATAAACACAATCAGGTAAGGCAGCCGTGGTGATGTGCAAGCGTGTCGCAGACGCATAATAGCCGGATAAAAAACCGTATTTTGTTGCAAACCTAAATATCCTTTGTTGGATTAACTAAGCCCACTGCCCAGAAAAACCACCTTTATGAGTAAACACCGACGCTATCGTTCGGCTGAGAAAACCCTCGGTACCTCGCCCGGAACGCTCACCTACGTGGGCGAAGAAATCCAGCACGCCATCAAAATCAAACGCATAGAATACAACACCACCCACTACCACGTCGATGACAGCAGCAAGCTGAGTACCTGCCGGTTGCCCCCGCCGGGCACAACGCTGGTTAACTGGCTCGATGTCGATGGCATTCATGATGCCAAAGTCATTGCCGCGCTGGGGCAACAGTATCACCTGCACCCGCTGCTGCTCGAAGATGTGATGAACACCGAGCAGAAACCTAAAATTGACCTCTTCGATGCCATGCCCGCACCAACCGGCGCGTCCCGCATAGGTGAGTCCCGCACAGGTGAGTCGCAAACCGACGACACTGCAAGAGCCGTAGTTTTTGTGACGCTTAAGATGCTGCACCACAGCCGGCAGCGGCAGGAAATTGACATTGAGCACGTTAGCTTAGTGCTGGGTGATGATTTTCTGATTTCGTTTCAGGAAGAGCGCACGAACGATATTTTTGCGCCGGTGATCGAGCGCATCAAAGCATCGGCCGGCAAAACCCGGCGCAACGGAGCCGACTACCTGATGTATTCGCTGATGGACGTTATTGTGGACCATTATTTCATAATCACCGAGCGCATTGGCGACAAAATGGAAGAGCTGGAAGACCAGATTGTCCAGCAGCGGGCCAATCAGCACACGCTGGCCACCCTCTACGTGCTGAAACGGGAACTGGCCCTCATCCGCCGAACCGTTTATCCGCTGCGCGATGTGATGGGCGTGTTGCTGCGCGAAGAATCGGACCTGATAAAAAAAACAACCCACCCTTACCTGCGCGACCTGAGCGATCACGTCGGCCAGGTTATCGAAACGCTCGACTCGCACCGCGAACTCATTGCCGGGCTGATGGACGTGTATTATTCCATTGTCAGCAACCGCATGAACTCGGTCATGAAAACCCTCACCATCGTATCGGCCATTTTTATTCCGCTCACCTTTGTCGCCGGTATCTACGGCATGAATTTTGACAATATGCCCGAACTGCGCACCAAAACCGGCTATTTCTGGGCATTAGGTCTGATGGCCGCCATTGCCGTTGGCGAAGTCATTTACTTTAAACGACGCGGCTGGATGTAAAAACAAGCCGATAGCCCACAACAACGCCGTTGATGCCCGCGCCCGCAGGCCCGCATCAACGGCGTTGTTGTGTCTTGAATATCAACAGTTTAGGGGTAGTTGAGACCAGCTACGGTTTTTTTGCTTTTACGGCTTCAACGTTTTTCTTGCGGTTGTCCAACTCTGTCAGGGCACTGGCTTGCTCTGCCTTGTTGGTTTCAATATCTTTCTGGAGTTGCGTCAGCTCTTTGGCATTGTCGTCGATGCGTTTCAGCAGGCGGTCCTTTTCTTTGGCATTTTGCTCAATCTCGCGCTGCAGGCGTTCGGCATTGCGAACGGCCTTTTGGTGGTTCTTCTGGGCTTCTTCAAAACTGCCCTCGGCAGTGCGCACTTCCTGCCCGAAAAGACTGCCCTCGCCAAACGTTTTCAGCAGTTGCTCAGCGGCTGCGTAGCCGGTGCTGCCGGGGGTGGTGAAATTGCCGCTGCCCATGTCGAAAGCGGCAAAAATTGTGGCCGAGCTGCGCGACGATTTCACGGTGCTGAGCAAGTTGATGGGTTCCGGCGAAACGGTAGGAATACTCGCATTGGGCACCCGGTAGAGACCCCGCGACGAGGTCATCCGGCCGTAGCTTTTAAGCTGGTTTTCCCAGTCTTTCTCAATTTGTCGGCCATCGCCCTGGAGCGTCAGGTACAGACCCGGGGTTTTCACTTTCTCGATGGTGTTTTCGCCCGCATACACGGTTTGGGCGCGGGCCACGCTGGTCGCAAGCACGATCAGGCAAATCAGGGTGATGAATTTTACGGTAGTTTTCATTGGATGTATCTCTGGTTTACGTGATTAGTGGAATTAGGCAGGGAGTGGGTGATGAAAAAGGTAGTGGTGGCCCCGCTTTTTGGGTAATCAGCAACTTCCGGTCGCCGTTGCGCAGCGTTGTCGCGAATACATAAACATTGCCTCCTTCCTGTAAGTTTAGTTTTTTGCGTAATTCGGCCACCGACTGCGGGAAGTTGCGCACGGTTAGGTTCGCTTTCATCCCGGGCACCAACGCCTGTAAGACGGAGCGGTCGGGTTTGGTCACGTGGTTTAGTTCGAAAATTCGGCCCGGAAAATCGGAAGCGTAGTCAGTACCGGTATACAAATGACTGTTGGGCGCGAGTTTTGTCAGGCCAAAGCGGGCAGCCGCCAGCCGAAACGCCCCGGCTTTCAGCACGGCGGCATTGGGTTCATAGAGGTAGCATTGCGGATCGCCAAAGGCCACCTCCGCCCTGCGCTCCTGCTCCCGGCTGAATTGAAGGGCTATTGTTTTGTTGGCCAGCAGGTTAACAGCATTGATGCTGACCTGCTCGAATGGCGTTTTGCGTTGCCCCGCAACGAACAGAATTTCTTTCACCTCGCCCTGCACCGCCACCACGTGTACGGCTTCGACATAGCCAGAAAGTAAGCCATCGGTTGGGCCGGCCAGTTGCCGGATGGTAGCATCGATGTCGATCAGGGGCGACGTTTTCAGGAGAAGCTGCTTTGTTTTGGCCAGCAAATCGGCCAGCACACCCGCCTGCGAGAGGTCGGGTTCGCAGTCGGCCAGCAGGACCTGTTTGCCGCCCTGCCCGTTGCGCCGGTGTGGGTCGAGGTAAATCCAGTCGGCGGGTTCGGTCAGCCGACTAACCACCACCAGCCCGTTGCCCGCCTGAACCGTTACGTTGGCCGCGCCCAGCAGCGGCAGGTTGTGGGCGGCCAGTTGGGCCAGAGCGGGTTGTTGCTCCACATACGTAACCTGCCCAACGTGCTGCGCAAACGCCCACGCATCCACGCCCATGCCACCCGTGAGGTCCATCAGCTGTGCACCGCCCACCAGCGATGCTTTGTAGGCGGCTGTTTGCTCCGAT
>JAYVAP010000590.1:0-2546 GCA_043750915.1 Spirosoma sp.
TTTTAGTGATTTCTGGAGGTCCTATAATTGTATTCCGACACAAACTCATACTAAAGTTGGGAAAGAAACTGGGCTTACTAATCACGTCGAAAGACCGCACCGGTGCAGGGCCGCCTGTGCGGTCCGATTAATAACACCATTCGGCAACGGTTTAGCCGACTGGTAAGAAAAACACTGTCTTTTTCCAAGAAAGAATACATGCTCAATCTTCATTTTAAGCTTTGGGCATATTATTACAATTTGAGTGTCGTCAGTTAAAATTTAACACTACCCACAAATAAACTTTAGAAGATTTACCGATGAGAACCCAACAAACGATCACAAAGTACGAATAAAACCAACTAATTTCACCGCCATCACCGGAGAGAACCTTTTTTTTTCACCCCTGCTGTCTTGTTCTCAGATCCTGTGACCGATAATAGACTATGATTTATTGTTTCGGAGAAATTTTGCTGCGTTTTTCGCCCGTTGCCAATGGCGGCTGGATTGAACAGGCCATCATGCCCGTCTTTATCGGTGGAGCTGAACTCAATGTTGCCACAGCGCTGGCTGGCTGGAAGTTGCCCGTGCGGTATGCATCGGTATTGCCACAAGATGCTCTTGCCAACGATATAGCCGGCTACATCGCTCAAAAAGGCATCGACCCGTCGGGCCTGATGTGGGGCGGTGAGCGCGTTGGAACATATTATGTGCCGCAGGGCAAAGATCTTAAAAACGCAGACGTAGTCTACGACCGGGCCAATTCAGGCTTTGCCAGTTTGAAAACCGGGCAAATCGACTGGGAAAAAGCTTTGACCGGAATTAACTGGCTACATATCAGTGCTATAAGTCCGGCTCTGACTCAATCAATGGCCGATGTTTGTCAGGAATTAGTCCAGGCAGCTTCGGCCCGGAACATTCCGATTTCGATAGACCTGAACTACCGCGCCCGGCTTTGGCAATATGGTAAGGCCCCTACGGAGATTATGCCCGGCCTGGTAAAGTATTGCAACGTGATAATGGGCAATATCTGGTCGGCCAACGCGCTGCTGGGGATTCCGGTTGATGAACGCATTCACGACAAAGGCCGCCCCGACGATTATGTGGCTCACGCCCGGGCCACCTCCGAAGCGCTTCTGGCCCGGTTTCCTCGTTGCCACACCGTTGCCAATACGTTCCGGTTCAGCACCGCGCCCGCCGGTATTTGTTATTATACCACGCTTTATGCCCATGGTGAGCAATTCGTTTCGCCCACCTTCGAGACCGAAACCGTTGTCGATCAGATTGGCAGTGGCGATTGTTTTATGGCTGGGTTAATCTACGGCTTATACCAGAATCATCCGCCCCAGACCGTTGTTAATTTTGCCGCAGCGGCTGCCTTTGGCAAATTGCAGGAGATTGGTGATGCCACCCGGCAAACGGTAGAAAATGTAATGAAGCATTTACCCGCGTAGAGACGCATATTTGCGTCTCTACAAAAAAACAACTATGCTGACTCAATTAACCCAACACCCACTTGTTCCGGTGTTTTATCAGTCCGACGCTGCCACCGCTATTGCCCTTGTTCAGGCTTGTTATGATGGCGGTATGCGCGTTGTTGAATTTACGAACCGGGGCCAGGCGGCCTTGCCCGTTTTTGCTGAATTAGTCAGCCACGCCCGTCAACACTGCCCCGGTTTGCTGCTTGGTATCGGCACGATTCTGACCGCTGATGAGGCCAATAAATTCCTGGATGCCGGAGCCGATTTTGTGGTGCAGCCCATTATAACGGCCAGTGTGGGCGCGGTTTGCCGCGAACGAAACACGCCCTGGATACCCGCCGGAGCCACGCTAAACGAGATTTATCAGGCCACGCTGCTGGGGGCTGAAGTGGTAAAAGTGTTTCCGGGAAACGTGGTCGGGCCAGGGTTTATTAAAGCCATCAAAGGCCCAATGCCGCACTTAAAGCTGATGGTGACGGGGGGCGTAGAACCCACGCCCGAAAGCCTGAAAACGTGGTTTGGCGCGGGCGTAACGGCGGTTGGGCTGGGGTCGCAATTGTTTACGGGCGAGAACAGCAATCCGGCCGTGCTGCGGTTGCGGGTAGCCGGGTTAGTGGCGGTTATGACTTCGCTGCGGGATTTGTAGCTTTCTGGCCCCCGCTTAAAGACCCATACCAACTGCGGCAAACACCTAAAAAAAATATGTACGTAGTTTTTCCTGTCCCATTAACCTTGAAATCATGAGCCAACACGGAGCCAATCGGCGGATATTTATTAAAGAATCGGTAGCCGCTGCAACAGGTTTGGTACTGGCCTCGGCACTGCCCGGCCCGGTTCTTGCCACCAGTCAGCCGGGCCTTAACCCATTGACTGTCGGGGGATTAGCTAAGGTTGATGCGCGGATTAAATTTGCTGTTGTAGGTATTAATCACGCCCATATTTATGGCATGACCGACGCCGTGATTCAGGGCGGGGGTGAGCTGGTGGCATTTTTTGCCAAAGAAGACGACCTCGCCGATACCTTCAGCAAGAAATACCCACAGGCCAAACGCGCCCGCACCGAAGCCGAAATCCTCGACAACAAAA
>JAYVAP010000591.1:0-3692 GCA_043750915.1 Spirosoma sp.
AGGAAATGCTTGAGTAAAGGGGCAAATAAGCCCTGCTCACCCGTCAAGGGCTTACCTTCGTAAAGACCTTTAATGGCGGCCTGTTTGAAAGTTTCGAAATCGAATTGGTCAGTCATAGTATGTGAAATTAGAGAAGATTTTCTTTTCCCCTTCTATTCACCCCCAATCTTGACACAGTTCAGCGAGCAGTCTCAAACAACGCTGACTTAATCCAGCCGACTACGCCAATTTAGCTACCTTGAAGGCAGCCTTAGACAAAATCTGGGCTGAATTCAGAGACAAGTATCCAGTTAATTTCAAATAATATGGTCCCAGTACCTACAAACGCAACAACCTGAATTATTACCCCATCTGGCTGGTCTATTTCAATAATTTACTCCTCCATAACTGGCTATTTCCAGAGACAGCCTACACATTTCTGGGATTGATGGAGGTATACGGGCTGCTCCAATCGGTGTTGAGCCAGATGGCGGTGCAGGGTAGCCGCAGTGCTTCACCGAGCGAAGTGCCAGATAATTTGACACCGTTTGATTTTACCACCTTGCCCAACAATAATTACGTCCACCTGCCGACTGGTATAGTTGTCAGTGACCTGCATACCCGTAATGTGCTGGTAGCACCTAACGGCCAGTTGCTTGTTTTTGACCCGGTTATCTCGTTGATAAAGCCTGACCTAATCTCTCCCCACAAACTCCTCGAAATTATCTTGGTGGACGACCTGGGTTTGGGCGGGGGCGTAGGTGTCGAGGAAGGGTTTGGGGAAACGGGCTTTGGCTGCCGGGTTCCATTTGAACTCCCAGGCCCGCAATTCGCCGTCCTGCTCTTCGAGGTAATCAATTTCCTGCTGCTGACGGGTGCGCCAGAAATACGACCGCGCCCAGATGCCGTTGTAATGCAGCACTTTCTGCCGTTCGCTTACTAAGAAATTTTCCCATAACGCGCCTACGTCGCCCCGCAGAGCGAGGGGTTTGAAGTCGGCAAGGATGGCGTTGCGGATGCCGTTGTCGTAGAAATAGACCTTGCGGCTGCTGCTGATTTCGGTGCGCAGGTTGCGGCTGAAGGGCTGTAGCCGGAACACGATGAACGCCTTCTCCAGCAAGCCGATGTAGCTCTCGACGGTGGCCCGGTCTATCTGCAACGTGCGTGATAATTCATTGTATGAGACCTCGTTGCCGAGCTGCAACGCCAACGCTACCAGCAACTTATCGAGCAGTTCGGGCCGACGGATGCCGCCCAGCGTAAGCAGGTCTTTGTACAGGTAACTGCCGCTGAGTTGTTGCAGGATGGCCCGTTCGTCGCCGATGCTCGTCACCACGTCGGGATAAAAACCGTAGAGCAACCGGGTTTCTAATTGCTGCCGGGCGGCCAGAAACCCTTGATTTTCAGTCAGTTCCTGCCACGAAATGGGGTACATTCGGAATTCAAACTTGCGGCCCGTCAGCGGTTCGTTGATCTCATTGGCCAAATCAAGCGATGAGGAGCCGCTGACCAGCAGCCGCACGTCGGGCAGTTGGTCGGTGAGGAGTTTGAGCGTCAGGCCGATGTTTTTGACGCGCTGGGCTTCGTCCACGAACACGGTTTTGTGCGGGCCGATGATCTGCCGGAGCCGGGCCAGGTTGGTGTTTTCGAGTTGGACGCGGGTGTCGGCCTCGTCGGCATTCAGAAACAGATAAGGCCCTGCTTCGTCGCAGAGTTTGCGGAGCAGGGTGGTTTTGCCGACCTGCCGGGGGCCCACAACCACCAACGCTTTGCCCGAATCCCAACGGGCACGTACTGTTTGTTCGAGCAGTCTGGCGATCATTTCTATGATTTTAGTGGTTGTATTCTATAAATATACAATTTTTTGTAGAATACAACCGCTAAACGTAACGAATCAGACCATTTACCGCCCGGCGACCGGATGGCGGTGCGGTATGTGGTATGTGGTCAAGGTGAAGAGCGACAAAACTAAGGTTCAGGTACTTACGGCAAGACCGACGGACGAGCAAGGCACCGGCGTAGCGATCAGAACGGTGGCGGGGCCGTTGCGAATAGTGTCGGGCAAAAGCATTGGCTTTGTGCGGAACGTCTATGTCGGGGCTGATCTGCTGACCCAACGGCTTGGCCTTGCCGACCAATTGGTACGGGTGGTGGCGGTAGCGCGGTGGGATGCCGTGAAGCAGCAATCCGGTTGGCGGGCTTTTCAGATTGAAAAAGAATCGGCAAATTTGCTGGCAGGAGCGTAGTAATGCTCCCTTTTCGACATAATTTATTGATGATTCAGCTTAACTATTTCAATAAATACGTTCTTTACTTTCTGATAATCAGCTATATAGCTATCCCCGGACTAAGAGTCTCACTTCCAGCACAATAAGGATTAAGACTGTTGGGTTTTTGTTTTTTCGGATGTTGTCGCGCAGCCCTAAGAGTCTCACTTCCAGCACAATAAGGATTAAGACAAATTACGCTGCTTATCGACGTAGAATATTCTAAGAGTCTCACTTCCAGCACAATAAGGATTAAGACCGTTGAGCGGCTGGCCGGGATAAAGAACCGGAAGATTTGCCTTTTCCCCGATCTGTCAGATTATGCTGATGATACCCTGCCCGGAGGAGCCAGAGTTGGCAGGGCTTTTAAAAAATGGGCTGAACGTGCCGACGCTTTGAGCAAAGTCGGCTTCCGCATTTCGGTTGATACCTTCCTCGCAGAACGGACCACAAGTGAGCAGCAAAAAAAACTACGACCTCCGCAACTATCTGCTGAATCGGAATCCCCGCAACCTGCCCGTCTGAAATCAGCCGAATAAACATTTTGGCTCAATTTGAGAAGGTGTGGTTGGCCGAAATCCCGTGCTTGCCCCGGTCGTTCCGGCAAAACCCAGCCCAGCACGTGGAAGCTGTCAACTAATGAGCGGCCTTAATGTTTCAACCACTGTTTCAATCGCCCATAAAAAAGCCAGTTACAATTTCTTGTAACTGGCTGATTATCAATGTCGGGAAGGCGGGATTCGAACCCACGACCTCTTGCACCCCATGCAAGCGCACTACCAAGCTGTGCTACAGCCCGAAATCGGTATGCGGTAGTAGAAGGGCCGAAATGGTAATGCAAGAGGCGGTTTTCGGAGGGCGTGGCCTTTCCTGTCCGCTGCACCGGTGATCATTCGGGGGACAGCCGGTCCTATTCCCGCTGCGTGATTTCCACGAACACGTCCTCCAGCGTGGCCTGACGTCTGCCGAGTTCGCGCAGCGGCCAGTGATTGTCGCGGGCGGCGCGGCTGATTTCCTCGCGGGCGTCGCTGTCGGCATCGGGTTTCACTTCGAGGGTTTGCCAGCCGTCATCTTCGGCGAGCGGCGTAACGCGCCGGACGCCGGCGATGCTCTGGAGTTTCTCGACGGCGGCTTCGGCGGGAGCTTTGATCTCAACGGTGATGGTTGAGGCGGTGCGGCTGGCTTTGGTGAGATTCTCCGGCGAATCGTCGGCTCGGATTTTGCCTTTGTGAATAATGATGACACGGCGGCAGGTCATCTGGACTTCGCTGAGGATGTGTGTGGAAAGGAGGATGGTGTGCTCTTCGCTGAGCTGCGCGATGAGGCTGCGCACCTGACGGATTTGGTTGGGGTCGAGTCCGTTAGTGGGCTCGTCGAGAATGAGGAGGCGCGGGCGGTGAATAAGGGCGTCGGCGAGGCCGAGTCGCTGGCGGTAGCCTTTGGAGA
>JAYVAP010000592.1:0-2920 GCA_043750915.1 Spirosoma sp.
AAATTAGGGCAAATGAAAGTGCCAATATGCCGCCAAGGTGCAGCGTATTCGTTATAAGCTGCATCGGGCGGCCCTCACTTTTCGACAGCGGAGGCCGAAATCGCCGGTATTCATGAACCGCTAAGGGCTTGCTGTCCCGCCACAATGAATACAAAAAAGCCGCATTCTGGGGAGTTGAACCCGGAACGCGGCTTTTTTTGATTACTGGCAAAGATCGCTCCGGAAAGGCTTAGCGGAAACCCTGCTGCTCCAGATGGTGGGCATCCTCTTCGTTGCGGGTTTTCACGCCCATCACGATGCCACCCTGCTTAATGCCGGATTCGTATTCCTTCGCCCGTTCGTCGGGTATGCCCGAACCCACCAGGGCACCAATTAAACCACCCGTGAGGCCACCGGCACCCGCGCCAGCCAGACCGGCCGCCAAAGGACCTGCTATTACCAAACCTAAGCCCGGCAGCACTAAGCTCGTTCCGATAGCGGCAATGGCAGCTGCTACCGCACCTACCGTTCCGCCAATGGCCGACCCAACGCCGGCTTTTTCCATGGCTTTGTCACCCAGTGCGGTATCGTCGCCATCGCGGTGCTCATTGGCAAACGTTTTGTCGCGCGTTTCATCCGACATCATTACGTTGATGTCTTTGTCGGTGTAGCCCCGGCTTTGCAAAGCCGCATAACCTCGCTCGGCACTGTCGCGGTCGTTGTAGATGGTGGTTACCATCCGCTCCGACTGGCCGGCGGAGGTTGGGGTAGTCAGGGGTTTGTCTGTGTACGCTGTCATGGTTTTGTTGAGTTGACATTAAGTAATAATGACTTTTACTCCGTAGAGTAATAGATTAACACGGGGCCATTGTCATTGTTCAGGGAAATTGAGGAAACGGTATCAAAAGATTTTCATATTTTGTATTTTAAGATTATTCTGATTAACTGACCTCGTTGCTCAGGACAATTGCCACTAAATTGAGTTAAAAGTTGAGTGTCAGAATTTTACAGTCAGTGATTTCAGTGCAACCCGGCGGTTTTGAAGGCGATGGTCCGGTCTGGCTGACCCGCAAACCGAACGCTGATCGACACTGTTTCGGTCTGTTTGAGCCGGTCGATAAGCGGATGCGCCGGGTCGAAGAAAACGATGTTGGCCCGGCCATTTGCCGCTGCCAGCAGGACGTAGGTGACCGCTGCGCTGTTGTTGAAACGAATCCGGGCACTGCCGCCCTGAAAACTCCGGTTAAATTGTCCGTTCGATGCTTCCAGGGAAACCTGCGGGCTTTTCCCCTGCCGGATGGTCAGCGTGGCGGTAGATTCGCCCACGTAGGGATAGGGAAAACGAAGTACGCTGGCCGAGGTCAGCGTGGCCGCATAAACCGGCTTGCCCGACCCGTCGACCGTTTTGATATACTGCCAGCGTGGCGAACGGGCCGCTGGCGGGTGCTGGTTGCCCACCGAATCCGGGGGAGCGAACGTGGCGGCTACGGGTGCCGAAACGGTATCGGGTTTTGACCCCGCCACCTTTTTTTCCCGGGTCGAGCAATTAGTAAGCACCAGCAGGCAAGTGATTGACAGGGGCAGGGCAATGTTCATAGGACTAAAAAATAACGATCGTTGTGGGTTGAAAAACTACATATTCCGTCGGTATTGCCCGCCCACGGCGTAGAGCGCGTTGCTCAACTGCCCCAGCGAACACACTTTAGCGGCTTCCATCAGGCTTTCAAAGATGTTTCCCCCGGCCAGTGCCGTGGCCTGCAACTGTTGGCAGGCCTGCGCGGCTGCGTCGTGGTTTAGGGTCTGAAACTGGCGGCAGTTCTCGACCTGCGCCTGCTTTTCGGCATCGGTCGAGCGAATGACTTCGGCAGGCGTGATGGTGGGCGAGCCGTTGGGATCGAGGAAAGTGTTTACGCCCACAATGGGCAGCTCGCCGTTGTGTTTCAGGGTCTCATAATACATTGACTCCTCCTGAATTTTGCTGCGCTGATACATCCGTTCCATGGCACCCAGCACGCCCCCGCGCTCGTTGATGGCCAGAAACTCCTGATAAACAGCTTCTTCCACCAGTTCCGTCAACTCCTCTACCACGAACGCGCCCTGCAATGGATTCTCATTTTTTGTCAGTCCGAACTCCCGGTTAATAACCAGCTGAATGGCCATGGCCCGCCGTACCGATTCTTCGGTGGGGGTGGTGATGGCTTCGTCATAAGCGTTGGTATGCAGCGAGTTGCAGTTGTCATACACGGCCAGCAGCGCCTGTAGCGTGGTGCGGATGTCGTTGAAGGCAATTTCCTGGGCGTGCAAACTCCGCCCCGACGTTTGAATATGGTACTTGAGTTTCTGGCTCCGATCGTTGGCGTGGTACTTGTGTTTCATGGCCTTTGCCCAGATGCGACGCGCCACCCGGCCCAGCACGGTATACTCGGGGTCCATGCCATTGGAAAAGAAAAACGACAGGTTGGGCGCAAACGCGTCGATGTGCATACCCCGGCTGAGGTAGTATTCCACAAACGTGAATCCGTTGGAGAGTGTGAACGCCAGCTGAGAAATTGGGTTGGCACCGGCTTCGGCAATGTGATAGCCCGAAATAGACACGGAATAAAAATTCTGAATCCGGTTGTCGGTGAAATATTGCTGGATATCGCCCATCATTTTAAGGGCAAATTCGGTCGAGAAGATGCAGGTATTCTGCGCCTGATCTTCCTTCAGAATGTCGGCCTGCACCGTCCCGCGTACGTTTCTGAGCGCATCGGCTTTTATCTGCGCATACACTTCTGGCGGCAGCACCCGGTTGCCCGTAGTGCCCAGCAGCATCAGGCCAAGCCCGTCGTTGCCGTCGGGCAGCGGTCCATTGTACCCCACTGACCCTAACCCTTCCCCGTTAGGGAGGGGAATAGGGGTGGGTGTATCTGTCCCTGACGGGGAGGGGCCGGGGGTGGGG
>JAYVAP010000593.1:0-3381 GCA_043750915.1 Spirosoma sp.
CCGTTTCGATGCCGAACCGGAAGTGCTCGTCTTCCCAGGCAAGCGTTGTCGAGAATTTATCCTGCGGAGCCAGCGGCAGAAACGTATTGTCGGCACCACTTCGGCGGGAAAGTGTATGATTATAGCCCAGATAAAGTTCGTAATCTTTGTATTCAAGCCGGACGTAGGTATCGGTACCAACGCTGAAGAGATCATAAGGCGCGTTGACCAGTTGCGTATAGGCACCCAGATTATTCGATGTGCTGGCAAAAGCCGACACCACCGGCGTGTTCACAACGGTATAGTAGAACGCCTGGTCGATTTGCACCGACAGGCCGTTTTCAAACGTTTTGTTATAGGCAATATCCGCGTTGGCCCCTACCGACCGCTCGGCTTTTACGGTGGCGGCATCGATGGGTAGCAAACGCGGGAAAATCAGGCTTACGCCCAGTTGACCGGGCGTTTGGTTAACAAACAGGTTGGGGGTTTTGTAGCCCGTTCCCACACTGAGCCGAACCGTCCAGGGGTCGGCAGGTTTTATTTTGACCGACAGCCGGGGCAGCAAAAAATTGCCGAACACGTTGTGGTGATCGAACCGAAGGCCGGCCTGCACCGCAATTTTGGGGGTGAGCTGATAGTCGTCCTGGGCAAAGAAACCCGTGGTCTGGTAGGTGTAATCCACGAGCCGGGTGCTGTCTTGGTTCTTGCGAAACGCTTCGACTGTCAGGTTGGCCCCGCCAATGAACTGGTGTTTGCTTAACCGCAGTAGGTCATTCGCTACTACGTAAACCGACGACTGTTTACCATCGGACAGTTTCTGATAGTCGGTATTTTGGTGGTGAAACGTGCTGACCGCTCCTTTTACCGTCACCGTGTTGGCGGCTGTTGTGTTGTGGCTGGCGTTAAAATCGACCGTGTGGCGTTGCAGGTCGGTGATGTTGCGGTAGGCATTGGGCTGGGTGCCCTCCAGGGCGGGCAGGTAGCCGCCCGCGCGGTATTCGTTGGTGTAGGCATAGCCGAGGTTGAGTTTGGTTCGGTCACTGGGGTTCCAGAAGAAACGCGGGTGCAGGTTAAACTGCCGGATGGCCGGGCTGTCGGTAAAACCATCGCCCGTTACGTCGACAGCCTGCTGATTGGTGTAGCCGGTAAAGAAGGTCAGACCGGTTTTTCCGCCTGCATACCGCTGCGAATAATAAGCATTGCTGTTGCTTTCTTTTAGGCCCGACCGGTTGATGAGGGCCGTGAACTCGGGTTTTTCGGACGTGGGGGATTTGGAAACAATGTTGATCATACCACCAATGGCCCCACCGCCGTAGAGTGTCGAGACCGAGCCTTTCACGATCTCAACCTGCCGGAGGTCGAGGGGCGGAATCTGGAGCACCCCGAGGTTTCCCGAGAAGCCTTCGTAGAGCGGCAGTCCGTCGCGCAGAATTTGGGTGTATTTTGGGTCCAGCCCCTGCATTCGGATGGCCTGATTGCCATTTACCGCCGACGTTCGCTGGATGTGAATAATGGAAATGTCGCCCAGAATACTGCTTACATTACCCGGCACCACTGCACTCTCCTCATTCATATCTTCAATGCCCAGCACCTCCACCTTAATGGGCAGGTCTTCGATGCGCGAGTTGGTTCGCATGGACGTAACCGTCACGGCCTCAACGGATTCTACTGCTTCATACAGGCCAACCACCAGCGTGTCGGCGGTTTTCAAAACCGGCACGGTGGCCGTTGTGTAGCCTACGGCACTAATCAGCAGTGTTTTGGTGCCACCGGGCAGATTCGCCAGCCGGGCCACCCCGTTTACGTCGGTAGCCGCCCCAACAACGGGTTTAACCGTTGTTTGCACGGTGGCCCCAATAACGGGTTGCCGGGTGAGGCTGTCTTCAACACGAACGGTCAACGTGCGCTGACCAAAAACCGGCAGCAGGGACGCAGAGAAACACATGAAAAGAAGGAGTGATTTCATCAGATTAAGTTTTACCCGCAAAGGTTGCTTGCAAAACTGGAGGAAACCTGAAGAAATCACGCCTTAACGGCCCAATTGGCTCCGCGCTATCCACTATTTATCTTTTTTTCTGTCTACTGACTCCACTCGGTGGGGGTGCGATCCCAGCGGTGGCTTTTCAGTTGGCGCAGTAATTCAGGGGCCAGCCCAACGCCATCGCTCACGGCGGTGTTGGCTGCTACGTTGCGGATTTGGCGCATACCGGGTATGGTGGTATGCACATCGGGGTTGGCCAGAATAAACCGCAGGGCCAGCTCGGGCAGGGTCATGCCGGGCGGCACCAACGGCTTGAGCGCGTCGGCATGGTCGACGCTGCTGTTGAGGTTTTCGGGGACAAAATACGTTGATCGCCAGTCACTGGCCGGGAAGGTGGTTTCTTTGGTGAAGGTGCCGGTTAGGGTTCCTTCATCGAATGGGACGCGGGCAATGACACCGATGTTTAGCTGGCGGCAAAGGGGAAACAGGCGGTCTTCGGGGTTTTGGTCGAAGAGGTTATAAATTACCTGCACGGCATCGATCAGGCCGGTCTGGAGCGTCTGGAGGCAGTTTTCCGGCTCCCAACGGTTCACCGAAAGGCCCCAAGCCCGCACTTTTCCCTGCTGCGTGAGGGTTTGAATGGTCTCTTTCCACTCATCCTGGTTGGACCACTCATCTTCCCAAACGTGAAATTGCTGCAAATCGATGGTGTCGATACCGAGGTTTTTCAGGCTCTTCTCCGTGTACTCGATGATGTAGCGGGCCGGAAAAACGTCGTCGATGGCAAAGCCCGGTTTGGACGGCCAGCGTCGGTTTTTGGGTGGAATTTTGGTGGCCGCATACAGGCGTTTATCGGGATTGTTTTTGAGCAGCTGGTTCAGAATTTCCTCGCTGATACCATCGCCGTAGGCCCAGGCGGTATCGAAAAAATTGCAACCCAGTTCTACCGAACGTTGCAGAGCACGGAGAACTTCGGCTTTGTCGGAGCCAGTCCAGCCCGCCAGCCCCCACATCCCATAACCAATTTCAGAAACAGACCAGCCAGTGCGGCCAAATTGACGATATTGCATAATAAAGGCTATTTTTTTAACACAGAGACATCGCGTTTACGCACGCAGGCTCCGGCGTATTATCTCCGTATAACTTCCTGCCTGCACGCTGTGTTCTCATAAAATTACTCCTGCCCCTCGAAACTCGGCACCGTTAATACGCCACCAAAAAACAGGGCGTTCAGAAACAATTTGTTTGTGCCATACCAACTGGCCCGGAAGTTTGGGTTATCGGCAAACAGGATGACCCGCCCCAATCCGTCGCCAACTGTTAAAATAGCAGCCGATTTGCTCACCCGCTTTAGCACGGATGGATGCACGTAGCCGCCTATCAGGGGTTTTTCGGTATACTGCGCAACCGTGTTATATGGG
>JAYVAP010000594.1:0-5480 GCA_043750915.1 Spirosoma sp.
GGCACAAAACCAACGCTTCGATGCGGTCAATCAGTTTAAGGCGGGCACCTATCGCATTCTGATTGCGACCGACATTATTGCCCGGGGCTTAGACGTGGCCGAGGTATCGCACGTGATTAACTTCGATCTGCCCGAGGTGGCCGAAAATTATATTCACCGCATCGGGCGCACCGGCCGGGCCGACAAAACGGGTATTGCCCTGTCGTTTGTTACACCGGGCGAAACAGTAGGGCAAACGGCCATTGAACAACTGATGAAGTACCAGATTCCCGGGCTGCCATTGCCCGAAAGCTTAGTTATTTCTGCCGAGCTGACCGACGATGAGCAGCCGAAAATACACATGAAAATTATTGAGCCGAAGGCCCCCAAACGGGAGACCGTCGGCCCGGCATTTCATGAGAAAGCCCTCAAAAATCAGAAAGTAAACGTTCGGCGCGATCATGCTGCCGAAAAGATGCTTAAGTATGGCCGGCCCATCAAACGGAGCGGCAAGAATAACAAATAACCTATGTCTTTTTCAACCCTCGGCCTGTCGCGGCCGCTCGTCGATGCCGTAATCGAGCAGCAATACGCTAAACCCTATCCCATTCAGCAGGAGGCCATTCCGGCCATTCTGCGCGGTCAGGATATTTTCGGAATCGCTAAAACCGGTTCGGGCAAAACCGCCAGTTTCGTGCTGCCCATCCTGGAACTGTTTCAACGCACAAAACCCACAAAAAATAAGCGTATCAGCGTGCTGGTGCTGGTGCCAACGCGCGAACTGGCCGCTCAGGTAACCGATGTTTTTCAGCTATTCGGTGCCGCGCTGACCAACGCCGTCAAAACGGTGGCCGTCTACGGGGGCGTATCCATCAACCCGCAGATGATAGCGGTTCACGGAGCCGAAATTGTGGTGGCCACGCCGGGGCGCTTGCTGGGTTTGGTGGCATCGAACGCCCTGCGCCTGTCGGATGTCGAAATTCTGGTGCTCGACGAAGCCGACAAAATGCTCGACCTGGGGTTTGCCGACGAAATGGACCGGATATTCGATCTGTTGCCCAAGCAACGGCAGACCATCCTGTTTTCGGCAACATTGGGCGATGCCATTCAGCATATCAACCAGAACCTGCTCCGCAATCCGGTCACTATTGAGGTGCTCGACGAAGTGGAAAACCTTGATTTGATTAAGCAGACGGCCTACCGCGTGGATGCGGAACGGAAAGGGCCGCTGCTGCGCTACCTGATCAAGTCGGGAGCCATGAAGCAGGTGCTGGTGTTCGTTTCGTCGGTGCGAACGGCCGACAATGTGGTGATAAAACTCCAGAAAAACGGCATTCAGGCGGCTGCCATCCACAGCAAAAAAACGCAGGGTGCCCGCACCGATGCCCTTGCTCAGTTTAAAGCGGGCAAGCTACCGGTGCTGGTGGCTACCGATTTGATGGCGCGGGTCATCGACATTCAGTTTCTGCCGTACGTGATTAATTTTGAACTGCCCCGTTCCCCCAAAGACTACATCCACCGGATTGGCCGGACGGGCCGCGCGGAAGCCTTTGGCGAAGCCATTTCGCTCATCACGCCCGACGATGAACACCATTTCTACATCATCCAGAAAAAAATGGGCAAGCGGGTCGAAATCCTGGAAACGGCCGAAATTGAGCTGGGCGGCTATTAAGCCGGGTCAGGCAGGGGCCAGTCTATTGCTGGATAAAACCCAAACATCACGCCCGGCGTATGTGTTGATAAACACCGGCTGCTACACAATTTGGGCAGCCCCCCTCAAAATTCGGCGGGACACCGCCTGCACCAGATGACTTTTTCGTTTTCACTACGCTTCGCCCCAACCATCTTCATGGCGGGTATCTGCTTCGTTTTTTTAGTATCCGTCGCTACCCAAAGTGCAATGGCCTGGCCCGCCAAACGGACCAAAAACATTCCGTATGTAACGGCCACTTCGCCCGATTTCAGTGCTGAGCGGCACATACTGGACGTGTATCAGCCCCGCCGGAAATCGGCGGTGCCGTATCCCGTTGTCATTTTCATTCACGGGGGCAACTGGAACAGCGGCAGCAAAAACATTTACACCTTCATTGGCCGCCGACTGGCCAAACAGGGCGTTGTCGCTGTCATTATCAACTATCGGCTGGCTCCCGCCGTACTGGTGCCTGCCATGGCCGACGACTGTGCCCGTGCGGTGCTTTGGACAACGCAGCACATTTCCGAATTTGGGGGCGAACCCAACCGCATCTTTGTGATGGGCCACTCGGCGGGGGGCGGTCTGGCCGCGCTGGTGGCAACCAAAGATGCGCTTTTCATCAAACTGGGTCTACCCAAAAGTCCTGTTAAAGGAGCTATCCTCGACGATGCGGCCGGGTTAGATATGTACAGCTATCTGCTGAAAATGGCTTATCCCAACGACAAAACGTATCTTAGTTCATTTGGCACTGACTCCACCGCCTGGCGGGCCGTGTCGCCCCTGTATTTCCTCCGCCCGGACAGCCCGCCCATGTTGCTCTATACGGGCAGCCGCACCTATCCCAGCCTGACCGACGGCGCAACCGTTTTCTCCAAAAAACTACGGGAACTGGGCGTGAAACACACCTACACCGTTTTGCCCGGCAAGAAACACGTGGCCATGGTTACGCAGCTGTTCTGGAAAAACAACATCATTTACCGCGATCTGCTACAATTGGTAGGTGGCTGATGGGGAACCGGCTGGGCAAAAACCTTCGCACCGCATCGGGCGTTACAACTGAGGGCTGGCCATAACGGGGGCCCAACAAATTCATGGCAGATCACATCAGAACGGCCCTCATTACGGGCGGCTCAAAAGGCATTGGCTACGGCGTTGCCGAAGTACTCATCAACGAAGGCGTGAAGGTGGTTATCACCAGCCGCTCCTCGGTAGCGGCCGAGCTGGCAGCGGCCAAACTCAACGAAATCAAGCCCGGCTACGCGCTGGGCATGGCTGCCGACGTGCGCGATCTGGCCCAGCAGCAGCGCGTGGTCGATGCCACTGTTGCGCAGTGGGGCCGGCTGGATTATGTGATTGCCAATGCGGGCGTGGGTCATTTTGCCCCTATTCAGTCCTTAACGCCTGAGCAATGGCAGGAAACCATCGACATCAACCTGACGGGCGTTTTCAACACGGCCAAAGCAACTTTAGCCGCCCTGAAAGAAACCAAAGGCTATTTCATTTCGATTGCGAGCCTGGCAGGTACTAACTTTTTTGAGAAAGGGGCTGCCTATAATGCCAGCAAGTTTGGGCTGGTGGGCTTCACGCAGGCCATCATGCTCGACCTCCGCAGCGAAGGCATCAAAGTGAGCACCATCATGCCTGGCTCGGTGGCTACCTACTTCGACAACCATGAACCAAGCGATGCCGATGCCTGGAAAATTCAGCCCCAGGACATCGGGCAGATCGTGTATGATTTGCTGAAAATGAACCCCCGCACCTTGCCCAGCAAGATTGAAGTGCGCCCCACGCGGCCGGGTGGAAAGTGATAAATAGTTGCTTATTGACACGACGTTGGTCATTTTTACGGGAGAACACGGGCATGACCTGATGTTGCCCGCAGAAATGACCAATTTTATGAACGAGGCCTCCCAACAATCAACTGATAACCAAACTATTGATTATTCTTTACAGACAGACTCGCCAGCCGATCTGTTTGTTCACCACGTTTACTTCTTTCTCAAAAACCCCGACAGCGAGACCGATAAGGCCCAACTGCTCGACGGACTGAACAAATTAGCTGCCGTGCCCACCATTAAGTTTGCCCATATTGGCCAGCCCGCTGCTACCAACCGGGCCGTTATCGAACGGGGCTACAGCGTATCGTGGCTGTGTTTGTTCGATACCGCAACCGACGAGGCAGTCTACCAGCAGCACCCGATTCACCTGAAATTTGTGGCCGATTGCGCAGGCCTGTGGGAAAAAGTGATTGTCTACGACTCCGTTGGGCCCCGCCGATCATGAACACGGCCACCATTTTGCCCGCCACCGAGCCGGATATTCCCGCGCTCAATGAACTGGTTAACCGGGCCTATCGGGGCGACAGTTCGCGTCGGGGCTGGACCACCGAAGCCGATTTGCTCGGTGGCATCCGAACCGACGAAGCGGGGCTGAAAACGATGTTGCAAAACCCGCTGGCCACCATCCTCAAATATGAACAAGCTGGTCAGTTGCTGGGGTGCGTCTATCTCGAAACAAAAGTCGACCGTCTGTATCTGGGCATGTTAACCGTTTCGCCCGATGTCCAAACCGGTGGCATTGGCAAAGCACTGCTGGCCGCTGCCGAACAGGTTGCTCAGGACGGGAAGTGTCGGGCCATCCGAATGACGGTGATTTCGCAGCGTCACGAGCTGATTGCTTTCTACGAACGGCGCGGCTACCGGCCCACCGGCGAAACCGAGCCATTTCCAATGGACGATCCGCGCTTTGGCCAGCCCAAAATGCCGCTGTCTTTTATTGTGATGGAAAAGCCAACAACCTAATCTATATAACTGTGAATTAACTATTTATGAGAATACTTATTCCTATATTTGTGGGTTTGGCAGCCTGCGCTTTTGGTCAGCCAGTTAGCCAGCCCAGCCTCTCGGCGAACACCTATCAGCCGCCCACCTTTGCCGATGCCGACCGGCTGAAAAAGTTGGAAGCGGCCTTTCCGGTGGTTGAAAAAATGTATCGAGACCGGGCCGAAAAAGCGCACTATCCCGGTCTGGCCTTCGGTATTATGCTGGACGGGAAACTCGTCTATTCGGGGGGCATGGGCTATACCGACCTGGCCAGCAAAACGCCCGCTACACCCAAATCGCTGTTCCGGATTGCATCGATGACCAAAAGCGTGACGGCCCTGGCCATTCTGAAACTTCGCGACGGCGGTAAACTCCGGCTCGACGATCCCGCCGATCAGTACATCCCGGAGTTGAAAACCCACCAATACCTGACGGCCGATGCCCCACGCATCACCATTCGCCACTTGATGACGCACTCGGCCGGTTTTCCCGAAGACAATCCCTGGGGCGACCGCCAGCTGGCCGACACCGAGGCTGAACTGCTGAAGCTGATCAAGAACGGCATTACCAGTGCCAACGCGCCGGGCGTGGCCTACGAATATAGCAACCTCGGCTTTGCCATGCTGGGCCGCATCATTACGGTTGTATCGGGCAAACCCTACCAGCAATATATTACCGATGCCATTTTAAGGCCCCTCGGCATGACCCACACGCAGTGGGAATACACGCGCGTGCCAGCCGGGCAACTGGCCCTCGGCTATCGCTGGCAGGCTGGCAAGTGGACTCCGGAAGCCTTACTGCCCGACGGTGCCTGGGGTGCCATGGGCGGGCTGATTACCTCTATCGAAGATTTCAGTAAATACGTGGCTCTTCATCAGTCAGCGTGGCCACCCCGCAACGATGCCGAGACCGGGCCGCTGAAGCGCAGCTCTCTCCGCGAAATGCAACAGCCGTGGACCTTTGCGGGACTGAATGTCCAGGCTAAA
>JAYVAP010000595.1:0-2545 GCA_043750915.1 Spirosoma sp.
ATCTGATTTTCAGTGACATTCACCTGAGCGATGGGCTATGTTTCAGCATTTTTCAGCAGGTGGATCCGCCCTGCCCTATCATATTCACGACGGCCTATGACGCGTATGCTATTCAGGCCTTTAAGCTAAACAGCATCGATTATCTGCTCAAGCCCATCGTCGCGGAGGAGTTGAGGGACGCTTTAGCCAAATACCACCGGCTCCGCCATATCACAGGGGATGGCATGAATAAAAGTCCATTACCGGCTTTCGACATGGCGCATTTGATTCAATCGCTGACCAGCCGACAACCACCGTACCGACAGCGTTTTTTGGTCAGCTACCACGACATATACCTTACGATTTCGACCACGGATACCGCTTATTTTTATTCGAAAAACAAAACGACCCGACTCGTGCAATCGGATGGCCGCTGGTTTCCCATTCCCGAAACGCTGGATGAACTGACTGATCAACTTGATCCTGGCCTGTTTTTCCGGATAAACCGGCAATTTATTGTGCGGGCATCCAGTTTAGGTACCATCCACAAACACTTCAATGGTAAGTTAAAAGTAGACATAACCCCCCCCGCCGAAGCCATTATGGTCAGCCGGGAGCGGGCCGATGCGTTCCGCAACTGGCTGAACCGGTAGGGGGATAGTTTGGGCACTAACTGGTTTATATGCCGCCCCGATTTACGCTGTGTTTTGCTTGATCACGAGCGTTTGCAATAGCGGACATTCCCCAACATATGTCCAAAACTGAACAGCAAATGGAGCAGGGGTGCCCAATACCACCATAACCTCTTTGGCACATTGGTCGATAACTAACGTACAATGATGCCGGAGATAATCGTCCTTGCGTTTTTTAAGACATCTCTTTACCTTTCCGACGCGTACACGTCCGGGCGTTCAGGTTGTAGGCCTGGCCGTGCTGCGACGGGTATTTGCCATTAATATGCTTTTAACTGGTCAACGCAGTTTTTTTGAACTGAACATCCTTGATTATGAATATGCGCCGGATGCCCATTTATCCACAGACCGTAATTTGCTGTGGGTAGCGGTTCGGTCGGGGTGGCAACACCACCAGTCCACCTCAACGGCGGCCATTTTGTATGCGCATGAAGTAGATTTGCTCATTACCTGGCTTCGCCATCTGCACACCACCGGTCATTCGTCGGGCCGATTGATATTCACGGAGCCTTGTTTGAGTTTTGAGTGTATTTCGGCTGATGCTGATGAGTTTTTATTGCAGATTAAACTGGCTTATGAGATTGCCCCCGACTGGCACCAGGATCCCTTCTCTCCTTTTTGGTTGCCGGTGATTGTTCCCAAACGCAGGCTGATCGATGCCATCGATCAGTTGGCGGGCCAGTTGCTCAGTTTTCCGGTGCGTGGGTGAGGTAACCGCTTGGTAACATCGCTGACATTATTCATATTTGTACCCAGCCGATGATTCCGGTAGCGTTGCCAAAATAACGCATGTTCGGGGTTGATTCCCCATAATCTTACTCAATCAATCAAACCGAAAATGGAAAACACAGTAAAAGTTGTCAAGCGCAGAAACCGCCAGACGACTATGGAGCGTATCCTCCGCGCCATGGGTGATGTGATGGCCGAAAGGGGCACCGCAAAGGCGGGGATAAACGCCGTTGCCGCCCGGGCCGATGTTAATAAGGTGCTCATCTACCGCTACTTCGGCGGATGGAACGGGTTGCTCGAAGCCTATGTACAGCGCGGGTTTTTCCTGTCGATGTTCAACGAAAAATTCCTCGAAACGGTCCCCGACTCCATTCCCGCCGAGAACCGCAGCAAAGTATGGTCGGAATATACGATCCAGTTTATGCAGGAATTTCGCGCCCGCAAGTCGTCGCAGGAGTTGATACGCTGGGAAATGAGCCACGGCGAAACTGACCTCGCCCGGCGGCTGGCCGAGTTCCGCGATCAGTCCTACAAAAAATTAGTTGACAAACTGGCTCCCTACGCTGATTTCGACCCCATTGCCATTACCAGCCTGATGGTAGCAGCCGTTACGCACATGGTACTCCTGAGCACGCAGCGCGATAAAGTGGTGGATATCGACCTGCAGTCCGATGCCGGGTGGGAGCGGCTGGAAAATGCCATTCGCCGAATCTACAGCGGTCTGAACATCGCCCTCGAACGGGAAAATGGCAAAAAAGTATAGCTGAAAAATCCGGGTGATAACGTTGGGCTGACCAGCCGCAACTACCCGGATTTTGCGTTCATCAGCGTTTCAATGGCATCGGCTTCGAGTGGGATATTGGCCATCAGATCCAGATTTCCCGACTCCGTGATGAGCACATTGTTTTCCAGCCGGATGCCGAGTTTTTCGTTACGTATATAAATACCCGGTTCCACGGTAAACACCATGCCCGGCTCCATCTTGCGGTATTTATTGCCCACATCATGCACATCAAGACCCAAAAAGTGTGAGGTGCCGTGCATGAAATAAGTTTTGTATAAGGGGGAGTCGGGGTTCTGATGGGCCACGTCGGTGCGGTCGAGCAGGCCGAGACCAATCAGCTCCGATTCCATTATTTTACCTA
>JAYVAP010000596.1:0-2232 GCA_043750915.1 Spirosoma sp.
CAAACCATCACGGGCGGCACCACCACCGAGCAATCGGCCAGCACCCGAAACCAGGGTATGTTTGGGCAGTATACGCTGGGCTGGGATTATGACATCTCAAAAAACAGTGCCATCACGGCCAGCCTGCGCTACGGTGCCCGCAACAATACCGTTTTTCAGGATAATTTCCTGACAAAAACCAGTGCGCCTTTTTTCCCGATTTATAACCTGCGTAGTGTAAAAACCGACGATCTGTCGGGTACGGTCGATGCCAATGTAGACTACACGCGCACCTTCAAGCCGCAGCAGGAATTGAGCATCTCCACGCAGTTTAGCCGGAATAACCGCAACAACAATTTCATCGCCGATATTTTCAGCCCGGCCGATTTCACGACCCTTACATCCCGCCAGCAAAACCTCAACAACAGCTACAACCAGGAATCAACGCTTCAGGTCGACTACCAGACCCCCATCGGCAAAAATCAGCTGATCGAGTTTGGCGGAAAAGGTATTTTCCGGCAGGTAGAAAGCGACTTCCTCTACAACCTGGCGGCTGGCAGCGGTACGCCCTTTCAGGTTGACCCCCGCCGACCGGCCAATACGCTCAACTACGACCAGAACATTGGTGCCGGGTATGTTTCCTATACGCTGACCACCAAAAGCAAGTTTACCATCAAAGCAGGAACGCGCTATGAGCATACCACCATCAAGGCCAATTTTACCCAGAATCAGCCTGGTGAGCAGGGCGGGCTCGCCGGTAAGGACCTCGGCATTCCCAACTACAGCAACTTAGTGCCGAGCATCAACATCTCGAAAGCCCTGAAAGGCGGCAAAACCATAAAACTGGCTTACAATCGCCGTTTGCAGCGGCCCGGTATTCAGTTTCTGAACCCCAACGTAAACGTGGCCAACCCCACCAACATTACGCAGGGGAACCCGCTGCTGTCGCCCGAACTGACGGATAATTTTGAACTCAGCAACAGTGCTTATGTCAAAAGTGTGTACCTGAATGCGACCTTTTTTTACCGGCGAACCAACAACTCCATCACCAGCGTTCGGGACACGCTCCCGTTGCAGTCAGGTCAGCTGGCCGACCCAACGCTGCCCCGGCCCATTGGCACCACTTTTTATAATATTGGCCGCGAAGAAGCCTACGGTGTCAATGTGTTTGGGAATGCAACGCTATTTTCCAAATGGCAGATTGGCGGGGGCTTCGACGCTTTTTATGCCTACCTGACCAACAATGGCAACAGCAGTGGATCGGCTGCGCGGTCCCTGTCTCAGGCATCCAATTCGGGATGGGTTGTTACGGGGCGGCTTTTCACCAGCCTGAACATCAAAAATGGCTGGGGTTTGCAGGGATTCAGTTTTATTCGGGGGCGGCAAATTCAGTTGCAGGGCTATCAGGGCGGGTTTGCGTTTTATAGCCTCGGTATCAAAAAAGACCTGAAAGACAAGCGCGGCAGTTTTGGTATTGCGGGCGAGAATTTTTTCAATCACCCCTTCACGATCCGTTCCCGGTCGTCGTCGCCAATTTTTGAGCAGAATAGCCTGACGAGTTTATACAACGCCGGCATACGGGTTAACTTCAACTACAAATTTGGTAAGCTCAGTTTCGACCAGCCAACCCGCAAGCGGGGCCGCTCGGTAGAAAACGACGATGTGAAGAGTGAGGGCGATGGCGGGGGCCAGCAACCCGCCCAGCCAGCCGGTGGCGCACCGGGCGGTGGGGCACGGCGACCCCGCTAAACAAAAAAAGGGCAGGAGACTGAAATCTCCTGCCCTTTTTTTGTTTAGCGGTTTTTGTCTGACACGCCCTTCAATAGCCAGTGGCTTAGAACGAGTAACGGGCACCGAACTGCATCCGCCAGCGCGAAGTCAGCTGCGTATCGTTGAAGAACGTCGACCGCTGGGTGGTGTCGAAACTGTAGGTTGGCACACCGCCCGTTACGCTCACGCCCACTGGCTGGGCCAGTCCGCTGTAGGAAGCCGTTTGGCGCACACCCCAGCTGGAGTTGAGCAGGTTACCCGCGTTGAGGATATCGACACTAAACTGGATAACGTGCTTGTTGGCCAGCCGGAAATCCTGCAACACCCGAACATCCCAGTTGGAGTACCAGGGCGAGAGCGTTGCATAGCGTTCAGCATAATGCCCCCGGTGGTGGCTCAGATAGGCATCCTGGGCGATGTAATTTTTCAGGCCGGTCCGCTGGGCCGTCTGCGCGGCATCGTTACCCGAAAACTTCATCTGGT
>JAYVAP010000597.1:0-2521 GCA_043750915.1 Spirosoma sp.
CTACTTTGGCGGTCGAAATGGTCAGGGCTTCGGTCAGGCTGCGGTTTTTGTTGAGTTCCTCGTGGTAGCGATTGACCAGAAAAACCGCGTTTGGCACGCCAATGACAATGATCAGGGGCGGAATCAGGCCGGTAAGCATTGTAATGTCATAGCCGAGCAAAACCAGGTAGCCCGCTGCCCATACCACGCCCACGGCCACCACCGAAATAGCCGTGATCACCACCGTTAGCGACCGAAAGAAAAAGAACAGGATCAGGGCCGTCACCAAAAAAGCCAGCCCCATAAACAGGATCATTTCGCTGCTCACTTTTGCCGTAAACTCCGTGCGGATGTAGGGCATTCCCGACAAATGAACGGTTAGGTTGTGCGCCCGGCCAAAAGAATCGGCTACGGCCTCCACGCGCCGGACAATGTCAATCCGGTTTCGGGTATTGAGCTGGTTTGGGCTGAACGTAACGGCCATCAGCTGCGCCCGGCCGCTACTGTCGGTGACAAGGCCCCGATAAAAAGGCAACCGTGCCAGGTGCGCCCGCACACTGTCTACGCCTGCCTGCGTGGTAAGCGGGCGGGGCACCAGCGGAACCAGCCGGAAGGTTTGGGCCGTGTCGTCACGAATAATATCATACAGACTGGCGTTGGACACCACGTCTTTGATACCGTCGATGTGTTTGATGGAGCGGCTCAGCGCATACCAGCCGTTGAAAAAACCCAGCTGGTACAGGCTGTCCGTTTCAATGCCCAGCACCATCACGTTGCCGTCTTGCCCGAAATGGGTTTTGAAGGCTTCGTAATGCTGGTATTCGGGATCGGTAACGGGCAGAATTTTAGCTAATTCGTAGGAGAATCTGATCCGGCTGGCGTGGTAGCCCATAAAGGCTGTGCCGAGCAGCACAACCAGCAGCAACCTTACGCGGTTGGCAAGAATAAAGAACGCAACACGATTCCAGAACATGAGACAGCAGGCGCAAATAAGCCTGCAAGGTAGGGAAAAAGGGTGGGGGTTTGGGAACCTGGAATAGCCGTGGATAAGTTAGTCATCGCATATCAATATATTGTACGGCAAAAGTGCTTTTTCATGAAAAATAATTTGCTTTATACGCCAGAATTATTCATACTGCCACTGGTATATTTTGTTTTTCCAAACAATACTAATAAAAATTTGTTCATACAGGTGGATCACCAGTGAGCGGACAGGAAAACTGATTTGTCTCACAAGCGGGTCGATACGCCCACAAAACTCAGCACCATGAAGACACATACCAACCGGGCCGGTATTGCCCCGGCCAACCAGCCGCACAGCAATGAATCCAATGCACTACATTGGACCCATAACCCTAAAAATGTAGCGTTCATTGGTGATTATCTGCCCCGGCAGTGCGGCATTGCCACCTTCACGGCCGATCTGTATAAATCCTATAACACCTTTATTCCCCAGTCGAACGCACTGGTTGTGTCGGTCAACGATACGCCCGACGGCTATGATTACCCGTCTGAAGTACGCTATGATTTTTATCAGCACGATCAGGAAGCCTATCGAAAAGCGGCTGAGTTTCTGAATTCGAAAGATACCGATGTTGTTTGTCTGCAACATGAATATGGCATTTATGGTGGTCCGGCGGGGAGCTATATCCTGACGTTGCTCCGCAACCTGACCATGCCCATTGTGACCACCTTCCACACCATTCTGAAAACGCCCGCCGAAGACCAGTTGCTGGTGCTCAAAAGCATTGCAGATTTGTCGTCGCGGGTGATTTGTATGTCGGAGAAGGGGCGCGATTTTCTGATTAACATCTACGAAATCCCCGAAGACAAAATCGACCTCATTCCCCACGGTATTCCCGATATGCCGTTTGTAGACCCACATTTCTACAAGGATAAGTTTGGCATGGAGGGCAAACAAACGCTGCTGACATTTGGCCTGCTGTCGCCTAACAAAGGTATCGAACAGGTGATAAAGGCGTTGCCCCGCATTGTTGAGCAGTTTCCCAATGTGGTATATATGGTGCTGGGCGCCACCCATCCCCACCTGCTAAAAAACGAAGGCGAAACTTACCGCAGCAGCCTTAAAAAGCTGGCTGCCGACTGTGGTGTTCGCGATCACGTGCGGTTTTATAACCAGTTTGTTGAGCTGGACGATCTGTTGGAATACCTCGGCTCGGCCGATATCTATGTTACGCCCTACCTGAACCCGGCCCAGATTACATCGGGCACGTTGTCATACGCTTTTGGTTGCGGCAAGGCCGTGGTTTCTACTCCTTACTGGCACGCCGAGGAGTTGCTGGCCGACGGACGGGGGGTTCTGGTGCCATTTGGCGATTCAGAGGCCGTTGCCGATCAGATTATTAACCTACTTGTTGATGAACCAACGCGCCATGCCATGCGCAAACGGGCCTACATGATGGGCCGCGACATGATCTGGGAGCACGTTATTCAGCAGTATGCCGATTCGTTTGCGCAGGCAAGGCAGGAACGGATGAGCACCGTCAACAGCCAGTCGCCCTATGCGATGGGGGGGCACGGC
>JAYVAP010000598.1:0-4591 GCA_043750915.1 Spirosoma sp.
GCAGCAGCAGCCCTATCGCTATTATCCATCCCTTTTTCATACGCAATCAGGTTTAACTAAACAACCGTAACGACGGTCGGGGTCATCCTGTTTGATCACCGGAAACCGGATGGGCTTTTCAACCGTTAGTAAGGCAATTAACACGCGACAAACAAACCCGATGAAAACGATCCATTTATACACGCTGGGCCTGTTGCTGCTGGCAACCGGTGCCGTTGCGCAATCCGGCGAGCGGGCACCCGCCAAACTCCCGGTGCCCAAACCCGGCGAAACGGTAGCCACCTTTGCTGGCGGCTGTTTTTGGGCCATGGAAGAAGGCATGAACCAGCTCAAAGGCGTTCGGGAAGTGGTGTCGGGCTACGCGGGCGGCACCGTCAAAAACCCAACCTACGAGCAGGTTGGCACCGACCAGACCGGCCACGCCGAGTCGGTGCAGGTCTACTACGATCCGTCCGTTATTTCGTATGACCGGCTGCTGGATGCTTTTTTTGCCGGTCACGACCCCACTACCCTCAACCGCCAGGGGCCCGATGCCGGGCGCGATTACCGCTCCGTGGCTTTTTACCGAACGCCTGCCGAGAAAAACGCGATTCTGACTGCCATCAAACGCACCAACGCGTCGAAGCACTATGCCAACCCAGTGGTGACAGAAGTGGCACCAATCGAGGTGTTTTACCCCGCCGAAAACTACCATCAGAATTACTTTTCGCTCCACCCCAACCAGCCCTATATCCAGAGCGTGTCGCTGCCAAAAGTCGAAAAACTGCGCCGGGCGATGGCCGGTTATCTGAAAAACAATGCCTCATCAACCCCGAATTAACCGCCGTTGCCCGGCTCCCGCACCAATGGCGCATGGGCAGCAATAAAGCGGATTAGGGAAATAGCCGGTGTAGATCGGCTATTTTTGTGCCATGAATTCAGGCATCCCCATTGATGAGCGGCACCGGAATCCGTTCGTGCGTAATCTGCGGGCGTTTTTTCTGAATCGCCAGGCCCTGGCCATCGGCTTAGTTTTTGCGTCGGACAGTATTTTGTTTGGCAGTTGGGTGGCGCATATTCCCTATGTAAAAACCAAATTAAGCCTTTCAGATTCGGCGCTGGGCCTGCTGCTGTTTGCCATGCCCGCCGGTTTACTGCTGATGAACCCGCTCACAGGCTGGATCATTGCCCGGCTCGGCGAGGCCCGCGCTTGTTTCTGGTCGGCGGTGGGCATTACGGTTTCTATCTGTTTGCCACTCAACGCGCCCAATCCGGCGGTGCTGGCCGGGGGGCTGTTTTTGCTGGGCCTAAACGCGGCCCTTATCAACGTGGCCATGAACACCTGCGCTACCAATCTGGAACGGGCGCGGGGTATTGTCATTATGTCGTCGTGCCACGGCATGTGGAGTTTGGGTGGCCTGATTGGGTCGGGCATTGCCGGGGCCATTATTGCCCTGCACGTGTCGCCCCGGATACACGTGATGGTGATGGCGGGTGTGGTGCTGATGCTGACCGTTGCGCTTCAGCCAGTGCTGGCCACCATCCCGTCGGGCAGCCGCAACGATGGGGGCGAAAACACCGCCCAACGGGCAGAATCCTCGTTTGTACGGCCCAACCGCGATTTGCTGCTGATGATTTTAATTGGCCTGGCACTGGCCATGGGCGAGGGGGCGGCTTTCGACTGGAGTGCGGTGTATCTGCGCGAAACCCTCGGGGCCAGCAGCCAGATTGCCGCGCTGGGCTTTGCCAGTTTCTCGCTGACCATGACCGGCTTTCGTTTTCTGGGCGACACCATCATCCCCAAAATTGGGGCCAAACGCTGGCTTCAGTTCGGTGGGGTGCTGGGGGCTTTGGGTTTGTTGGTGGCCATTGGGCTGCCCTATCCGCCAACGGCCCTGATTGGGTTTGCGTTGCTGGGGGCGGGCTGTTCGCTGGGGGCACCCATTTTATATGCGGCTGCACTGCGCGTGCCGGGCATTCCGCCCGCTGCCGGGCTGGCTACTTTTGCCACCTTTAGCTTTGTGGGTTTTCTGGCCGGCCCACCCATCATTGGCTTCGTAGCCGACGGGTTTGGCCTGTATTATGGACTGGGCCTGGTAGGGGTGATATTGCTGCTCTCGGCCGGATTATCGCGGATGGTGAATTTATTCTAACGGTGGTGATTAACGTTTTTTAACGCCATACCAGCGATCAAATCTATATTTTTGCGATTCGCCGGGATATGTCCAACCGGACTGGTAATGCCCCGGCCGGTTTGTTTTTTTTGACTTTTGTATGCGCTGTTGCCGAGTCATTTTTTTGTTGCTGTTCACGGCTGCTTTGCCGGGCAGGACCTGGGCGCAGGGTAAATACGTGATTGGGACGGTGCTTGACCAGGTTACCCAGAAAGCCGTGGACCGGGCCACGGTGGTGAACCAGCGCACCCGGCAGCGTGCCCGCACCAATGCCACGGGCCGGTTTTTTATGACCCTGCTACCCGGCGATTCGCTGATTCTGGCGAGCCAGCTGCATACCCGAACCGGCATCCGCTACGATGGCTCCGACAACCCAACCCTGCTGGCCCACGCCCTGCCGCCCATGCCCTACCGCGTTATCGACCTGGCCGAAGTAACCGTAACAGCCAAGCGGTATGAAGAGGTGAAGCGCGAAATTCAGCAGTTGCTGGCCGAGCCAGCGGCCTCCAAAAAAGTGACCGGCGAGCAGGCTTTCGACCGCCTGGCCGATGGCGCGGGCATCAGCCTGCTCTACGACCTGTTTGGCAAACGACCTAAATCAGATCGCAAAGCGTTTTATATTATGCAGCAGGACCGTCGGCACGCGCTGGCAATGGAACGGTTCCGGCTTCTGATTGATCAGGCAACCGACCTCAAAAGTGCGGAGGCAGACCGTTTTGTGGATTTCTGCGAGCTGGACGATGAGTTTCTGCTCCAGGGTTCGGACTACGACCTCATCAATACCATTCAGCAGTTACGAAACCGCTACCGGCGGGGTGTCAACCGGCCCAGTCGGATTCATGACGACCCGGACAACTAATTCCCGCCCGGCCATAATTTGCTGATAATCAGTAGCTGACGTAGGAATTTCTCACCGTACCATCGTTAAATAAATCGACAACGGCATAACCAGCTGCGGTGTGATGATACGGACCAAACCACCACGCTCCGCTCACGGCACCGTTGCAGTGGTACGAAACACCCCCATAATCGACCCGGTCTACCAAATGGATATGGCCGCTGAGGGCTGCCTTCACATTGGGGTGCTGGCGAAACAGGTTGGTCATTCGAACGGTGTCGCTGTGCATCCAGCGGGCGGGCACATTCCAGTTATCGTTGGCAAACCGCTGCCCGTCGAAGAACACGCAGGCGGCCAGAATAGGCACGTGCGACACGATGAGCACGGGGGTTGTGGCGGGGGTTATTTTCAGATCGTCCGTTAGCCAGTCGAACTGTTCCTCATCCAAACAGGCCGTATACCAACTGCCATCGGCTTTGGGCTGCACACTGTCTAAAACCACAATATGCCAGCCGTTTTTGTCGAGGCTATAGTACCGTTTGGATAGCTGTAATTCATCCATGGCCCACTGCCGGCCCGCAGCAAACGACAGGGCCGTTTCTTTTTCGCACCAGATATCATGATTGCCGATGCAGTTGAGCAGGGGAAGCGCGTTTTCCTGCTGGAGCACGCGCTGATAGAGTTGCCACTGCCGCTGAACGCTGTCCCGGCTGCGCCCGTGGGCTTCCATAACGGCATCGCCCCCGTTGATAATCAGGTCGGGCTTATCGGCCAGGCCCTGAACATGGTGCAGGCACCGCTCAAACCCTTTGGCGGCTCCCAACAAGGGCTGCATGTGAATGTCGGTGAGGTGGGCCAGGCGCAGCGACCGCGTGGGCGGGATTGCCGGGTCGGCTACGGCCGGGTGGCCAATGGAAAGGGCGGCTAAGCCAGCCCCCAGTTGCCTGACTGCGTCTCGACGGTGCATGGAATCAAGGTTTGCCAAAAGTACGGCCTCTGCGCCCACCCCACCGTTACCGCATGGTTACGCTTGTGTTAGCAAATTGAGCGTGTGGCCCGTCCCGTGTTCATATAGCCGTCTACATCGCGACCGGAACCACCAGAAAACCAGACAACTCGCGCAAAGTTTTATGCCCGTCTATGGGGCCATGCCCATAGTCTGCTTAAATCCGGCTATTTTTAGGCGGTAGTTTTTACCGGCGGTCCAACAAAAATTATCGACGAATATGACAACGATCCTGCTCCCACTTATCCGCACAGGATGGCTCATGGTGCTGTTGCTCCTGACGGCCTCCACCCAGCCGGACAACCCGCCGGGCCAACGCCCCGACGTGAAATTTACGCGGCATTTTGTGGCCGCCGAGAGCTTTGAGTCGGTCGGCGTGATCGACGTGAACAAAGACGGAAAACCCGACTTAGTATCCGGCGATTTCTGGTACGAAAACACCGAAGACCGCCAGCACTCGTTCCGAAAACGCCAACTCATCGGCAACCAAAAACGCTACGATCAATATTATGACGATTTCTCAACCATTCCTTTAGATGTGGATGCCGACGGCGATCTGGACGTGGTTACAGGTGGGTTCTGGGGCGGGTGGCT
>JAYVAP010000599.1:0-2591 GCA_043750915.1 Spirosoma sp.
ATTAGCCAGCACCCCCAGCCGTTCCCCAATCTTGCCGTTGAAGTTGATACTGATCTGCTCGTTGAACAGGAAATTTCCGTTTCGACGCTGCCGCACCGGGATCACCGGGTTGTCGATGAACTGGTATAGGTAGCCGAAGTCGAGCGTAACGAAACCATTGGGTTTGAAATCGACGGTGCTACCCCCAAACAGCCGGTCGATAATGGGCGGCAGCGTCGAAACGGAAATTTCCTGTTCAACGAGCAGATCAGTATCAACTTCAACGGCAAGATTGGGGAACGGCTGGGGGTGCTGGCTAATTTCGACACCAAAGCCAGTTTTAATTTTGAGAATGCCCTGAAAGTGAACTACCGGCCGGGTGGCGGGTTGCCCGGCTTGGGCACGGGGCAGGGCCTGCCCAAACTGCCCGGCGCACCCGCGCTGCCCGGCCTGAACGGGCAAACACCCGGCGCACCGGGCTTTACACCCCAGAACGAAAGCATTTTGCAGGGCCTCGAAGTCGGCAATATAAACTGGGCCGTCAACAGCCAGCTTATTCCGGGGGTCCAAAACCTGTTTGGCATAAAAACGCAGCTGCGCTTTGGCAAACTCAACGCCACGGCGGTGGTGTCGCAGCAGCGCTCGCGCAAGAGCGAGATTGTGCTCCGGGGCGGCACCTCCAACCGGGTATTTGAAATTCGGGCCGATCAGTACGACGAAAACCGCCACTTTTTTCTATCGCAGTTTTTCCGAAACAGCTACGAAACCTCACTCCGGTCGCTGCCGCAGGTGACTTCGGGTATCAACGTGACGCGGGTAGAGGTTTACGTAACCAACCGGACCAACACCACCGAGACGCTGCGCAACCTGGCTGCCTTTCAGGACCTCGGCGAAGCCAGGCCCTACAACCAGGCCAACCAAAACCTGCCACCCTTTTCGGGCAGCCCCAGAACACCCACCAACAACACCGCTAACGGGCTGTTTGCCCGGCTAACCGGAAGCGCAACCAATCCGCTGCGCCAGGTCGACCGAACGTCGGACGTGCTGACAACCGATCCCTACAGGTTGACCAAGGGCACCGATTTCGACCTGCTGCGCGGGGCCAAACGCCTGACCGACCGCGAGTTTAAGCTTCAGCCCGAACTGGGGTATATTTCCCTGACAACGGCCCTGCGCAACGACGAAGTGCTGGCCGTTGCCTACGAATACACCTACCAGGGCCAGCGCTACAAGGTAGGCGAACTGACAGAAGATTACCAGGCCCGACCCGCCGAAGAAGTGCTGGTGCTGAAGTTGCTGAAGTCGGCCACATTGCGCAACAACCTCCAGTTGCCCATGTGGAACCTGATGATGAAAAACATTTATTCGCTTAACACGGCCCAGATTACCCGGCAGGGATTTCAGCTCCGGGTTGTTTATAAGGATGACGTAACGGGGATTGACAACCCCAACCTGCAGGAAGGTCGCCGGTTGCAAAACAAGCCCTTAGTGCAGGTTTTCAATATGGACCGGCTCAACCAGCAGCTGGATGCCCAGCCCGACGGCAACTTCGATTACGTTGAAAACATCACCATCGACAGCCGAAATGGCAAAATCATTTTTCCCGTTCTGGAGCCGTTTGGTGCTTATTTAGACCGCCAGTTCGATGCCGACGAAGAAAGTCTGAAGGCGAAGTATGTGTTTAATGAGTTGTACCGCACCACGCTGGCCGACGCGCAGCAACTCGCCGACAGAAACAAGTTTTTTCTGAGAGGTTCGTTTCAGTCGGGCAACGGAGCCGAGGTGCCGCTGCCCTACGGTGTTAACGAGCAGTCGATATCGGTAACGGCGGGGGGCGTGCCGCTCATGGCCGGTCAGGATTATATTTTTGAGTCACAAACGGGGCGGCTGCGCATCATCAACGAAAGCGTGACCAACTCGGGCCGCGACATCCGCATCAGCTACGAGCAGCCCGACCTGTTTCAGAACCAGATCCGGTCGCTGGTGGGCACGCGTTTAGACTACGCCGTTAGCCGCGACATCAGCATTGGGCTAACGGCCATGCACATGAAGGAAACCCCGGCCGGCTTTCTTACCCGCGTAGCCATTGGCAACGAGCCGGTTAACAACACCATTCTGGGCCTGAGTGCCAACATCCGGAAAGATGCCCCCGGCCTGACCCGGTTGCTGGATGCGTTGCCGCTGGTGCAAACCAAAGAGATGTCGACCATTCAGTTCAACGGCGAGGTGGCGCAGCTCTTTCCAGGCACCAATCCCAAAGCCCGCAACGACAGCTACCTGGACGACTTTGAAGCAGCCCGGACCATTTTCGACCTCACGCGCCAACCCACCCGCTGGCGGCTGGGTGCTACACCCCAAAACAACCTGTTTTCGCAGGGATCGCCCCGGGACCCGCTGGCGTTTGCCTATAACCGCGCCCAGCTGTCGGTCTACACCGTGGACCCAAGTTTGTACTCGACCAGCACGCAGGGTGTAACATCCAATCTGGACCTGGACGATGTTAGGCGAAACGTATATGAGCGGTATTTTCAGCCGCAGGAGCTGTTTCCGGGGCGGTCGGTGCAGGTGGTGCAGCTGCCCGAAAGCATTCTGGACGTGGCCTATTTTCCGGC
>JAYVAP010000600.1:0-3410 GCA_043750915.1 Spirosoma sp.
GCCCAACGGGTCGCTTAGCCATAAGATGGGCTGGCAGCGGGGGGTATTTCTTAGGGGTGATGTCTCGCGTTGGGATGAATGCTCACCCGCGAAAATAACGATCCGGGGCACACAGGAACCCTATTCCGAAGCAAGCGAAAGTTTGCCGTGGGGTTCACGAGCGGGTGTAGAACCTGGCTGATGAATAAAAATTAATGGCTGGGTAGCCCAACTGTGGTCCAATCTACGTTATTTCGCAGACAGTCAACCGCTAAACCCCGCATGGTAGGTATTATAATGGGTAGTCTTTCGGATCGCAGCGTGATGCAGGAGACCGCCGACGTGCTGACGGCACTGGGTGTGGCGTGGGAAATGGACATTGTGTCGGCCCACCGAACGCCCGAAAAAATGGTTGATTACGCCAAAACGGCCCGCAGCCGGGGCCTTCGGGTCATTGTGGCCGGGGCGGGCGGTGCTGCTCACCTGCCGGGTATGGTAGCCTCGCTTACCACGTTGCCCGTTGTTGGAGTGCCCGTTAAATCGAGCAATTCTATTGATGGTTGGGACTCGGTGCTGTCGATTCTACAAATGCCCGCCGGTGTGCCCGTAGCTACTATGGCCCTGAACGGTGCCCGCAATGCCGGTATTTTGGCGGCTCAGATTATCGGGGCGTTTGATGAACCGGTGGCCCGACGGCTGAGCCTGTTTAAAGAAGAACTGAAAGAAAAAGTAGCCGACATGAGCCGGTCATTAACCCAGAAGAGCGGGTCCGATTACCCTAAATAGTAACTATTCTACATCATTTATTGACTCAATGGAAACCGAGAATCAAACAACACCCTCCAACCCCCGCCCGGGTGGAAATTCGGGTTTGCCCGCCCTGACGCTTATTGTGTTGATGGGGCTTATTGCCGCCTTGCTCTACGTTGGCTACGACTACATCACCGACGATACCAACGGCTCGGATGAACTCACGAGTATGCCGCTCGATACGACCTCGCAGCAACCGCTCGCCCAGAACGATCCCGAAATGCTGATGTCACCCGAAGAGGCTGATACCTCATCGCAACCCGCGCCAGTCGATCTTTCGCAGGCAACGCCCCCTGCCGATGCCCCCGTGGCCGACATCAATGCGGAGGAAGTAGCCGATGCCAACCGCGAGACCACCGGCGGCAAACCCAGCCCGGATGAGAAAGCATCCGCTGAAAAAACAACTCCTGAGAAGACCAAAGCAGAAAAGCCGGTGGCTGAGAAGCCCAAAGTGGAAAAGCCAGTGGTTGAGAAGCCCAGGGAAACGGTTGCCGTAGCCAAACCCGCCGTAAAAGCCGGGGGCGTGTCGCGTTCATATACGGTGGAAACCGGCGAAACGTTCTATGGCGTGGCCAATCGCTACAACATGAAACTCAGCACCCTGAAAGAGCTGAACCCCGGCGTGTCGGAGAGCGACATTAAGGCAGGCATTACCAAACTGAACGTGAAAGTGATGGCCGTTCATACCGTCGGGCCGGGCGATCTGCTGCGGGTGGTTGCCCAGAAGTACGGCATCAGCAAGGAATCTCTGATGCGGGCCAACCACAAAACGAAAGACCTGGCCACCAGGGGCGAAAAATTAATTATCCCGTTCCCGGAGAAACAGTAGCCCTGCAAAACCGTTATTTTCTTTCATAAACCACGCCCGCCGTGAAGCGCAGATCGTTGTTCTGCCGACCCGGCACCACCACGCTTTCGTAGGCATTGGCCAGCGTCGTGCGCAGGCTGACCACCGCCGTCAGTTTGATTTGAACGCTCAGGCTGGCATTCCATCGGATGTTGGGAACCCCCAGCGCGGGCTGATAAAACAGGGTGTGTGAAACGGTCCAGCGACCCTTGTCAAACGTATACTCCCCAAACAGGCGCGTTGAGTTGCGGAAAAGGTCGATGTCATTCAGTTCGACAAAGTCCGTTTTCTCGTGTAGCAGCACATTGGTCAGCGAAATGTAGGCCCCTTTTCGGTTCAACAGTTTGTAGCCTGCTCCTGCCGCAATGGTCCACCGCCGGTTGATCCGGCGCAGATTGCTCCGCTCAAACGACCCGAATGCCAGATAATACAGCCGTTTTTCGGAGCGGTACGTTGTTCTGAAGTCGCCAAACCACTCGCGCTCGGCCAGTATCCCGCTCTGACGACCGTATACAAACGAGGGGCTGCTCGATAGTTTGAACAGGTCACTCAGGGAATAATCAACTGCCCCGGCCAGCTGAAGCAGCGTCCGGTTAATGTTGCCGGCCGTGACGGTGCCGTCGGCTGCCAGCCGGTAGCGATAGCGGCTCGTTTGCGGCTCGGCTAATTCCTTTTCATCTTCATCGGGATCGCCCGTCCCCACAACGCTCGAATCGGCCGGGGTGCTGGCCTGGGTGCTGTCGGGCGTGGCTATGGGGCGCAGCGGGTCGGGTTGCTCAATAGTTTGGGATAGCGCGGGGCCAGTCGGTAAAAACAGGCACGTTGGTAAGAGCAATAGGTAAATCAATCGCACGGGTTGGCAGGGGTGGTTAACGGGTCCGAATCCCCAAACTTATAAATAGTGGCGCACACATCATAGCATCGACCGGGTAACAAGTGCCGATTGCGGTTAATTTAGGGCATTCTGTGACGGAAAGAGCGGGAAGAAGGCTAAATTTCCCGACTTTTGAACTTTGTTGCCCATCAGCTTATCTATGAAATTATCACCGCGTATTTACACGCCCGCCGACTGGCTCAAAATCAAACCCTATACCAAATTCTCGGCCTACGATGGCTTCTATGTAGCGCGTTGCCGCGATATGTATGACCTGTTGCTGGAACACGAAGACTGGTTTGCTATAGTTGATGTGAAACGCGAAAACCTCATTGAACTGGCCGGGATGCTGGGGTCTTATTTCGAGGATTTTACGAACGAAATCGGCATTTGGGGGGCCTTCGTGCAGCATAATCAGTCGATCTATAACTACCCGATCCCTTTTTACGATCTGTCGGATTATGACACGGATTATATCAATGAAGCCGATCTGGCTTTTATAATCTGGAAATACGTCACCCACCACCACCCAAACCGAAACTGGGCACCCGACCACCGGTTTATTCTGGAGATGGCCACCGAAGCGTTTGATAAACTCGAAGATGCCATCGACAATGCACCCGTCACCAATTTTTACGAAGACTACTTTACCATCCGCGAAACCGACAATTTTTTTAATTTAAAAGAAAAAATGAACTGGTTCGGTCTCTCGTCGTACTTAGCAGGGCCTGAACTGAAACCCATATTGGATAAAGAAGTTGCAGAGACCCTTCAAAAAATACCGCCTGAACACCATTACTCCACTATTTACATGCTGTCGGAGCCATTTGCGTTCGGATATCGCACGTCGTTCTCGGCCCTCAATACGGCAGAATGGTTTGCCGAGGTGGCCCGTTGTTC
>JAYVAP010000601.1:0-4037 GCA_043750915.1 Spirosoma sp.
ACGTTTTCGCCCTTGCCATAAACGGGTAGCGGCTTGTTCGTCTGGATGTTATGAATCATCAGCGGAATTAGTTTTTCCGGAAAATGATTGGGGCCGTAGTTGTTCGAGCAATTTGAGATCACCACGGGCAATTTGTAGGTGTTGCCATAAGCCCGCACAAAATGGTCCGAAGCGGCTTTCGAGGCCGAGTAGGGCGACTGCGGCTCGTAGGACGTTTGTTCGGTGAAAAAATCGTTGGGATTATGCAGCGAGCCATACACTTCGTCCGTCGATACGTGATAGAAACGTTTATGGGCAAAATTGGCGGCCCAGGCCGTTTTGGCAGCATTGAGCAGATTCACCGTTCCCACCACATTGGTCATCACAAACGACATAGGGTCGGTAATGGAGCGGTCCACGTGCGACTCGGCAGCCAGGTGAATGACCCCATCGAAAGCAATTTCGGCAAACAGCTCGTCCATCGACGCGGCATCCGTAATATCCCCTTTGATAAAGGTATAGTTGGGTGCGTTCTCAATGTCGGTGAGGTTGGCCAGATTACCGGCATAGGTCAGTTTGTCGAGATTATAAATATGGTAGTCCGGGTAGTTGGTAACGAACAGCCGAACTACGTGGGAGCCGATAAAGCCGGCGCCACCAGTAATGAGAAGTTTCATGGTTGTCAATTGGGGGTTTGTAGTTTCTGTTGCCAGTGCCACGCGTCGCGCAGCGATTCGACCAGTGAGCGTTTGGCACGCCAGGCCAGCATACTGGTGGCTTTGGTAACATCGGCGTAGACCTGCTCAATATCGCCCGGCCGACGCGGGCCGATGGTGTAGCTGACGGTAACGCCCGTTTCCTGCTCAAACGTTTTAATGATGTTCAGCACGGTTTCGCCCCGGCCGGTACCAATGTTAATAACATCGTAGGACGCATTGGCGGTGCCGTCGTTCAGTTTTTTAAGGGCCTGCACGTGCGCTTCGGCCAGGTCCATGACGTGAATATAATCGCGGACACAGGTGCCGTCGGGTGTGTTATAATCACCCCCATAAACCGTCAGGCCGGGCCGGATACCGGCGGCCGTTTGCGTAATAAAGGGCACTAAATTGGCTGGAATACCCAACGGCAGTTCGCCGATCTGGGCCGATGGGTGCGCACCAATGGGATTGAAATACCGCAGTGCCAGTGCCCGGATGGGCGTTTTGGCCTGCACCACATCGCGGATAATATCTTCGCTGATGGCTTTGGTGTTTCCGTAAGGCGACAGGGCGGGCAAACGGGGCGTTTCCTCGGTAACGGGTAGTTGCAGGGGTTGCCCGTAGACGGTGCAGGACGATGAAAACACGAGGTTTTGCACCCCGTATTCAGGCATCAGCTCCAGCAGCAGCAGCAGTGAATCGAGGTTATTGCGGTAGTACATGAGCGGTTTGGCCACCGACTCTCCCACGGCTTTGTGGGCCGCAAAATGAATGACCCCGGCCAGTTTTTCCTGCCCGAAAATAGCCTTCATGGCTGCTGCATCGTTGCAATCGGCCTGATAAAACGGCACATCGCGCCCCAGAATAGCCCGCAACCCATTGAGTGCCGACCGCTGGGAGTTGGAAAAATCATCCACAATAACCGGCTCAAAACCGGCCTCGACCAATGAAACAACGGTGTGTGAGCCAATGAAGCCCGCCCCGCCGGTTACCAGAATCCTGGGAGAATTGCCTGAAGAAGTCAAACTGTTATTTATAAAGTTTTTGTTGCTACTTTAGCATAGCGGCCCGTAGAACCGGACAAAAGTAGCACATTCGGTAGGCTTCCAAAAGCAGTTTTTATTATAAAACCAACCGGCAAGGCAACAAACATCATGGAAAACAATGAATTGAAAGCACTCATTTCGCTGCTCGACGATGAAGACCACGAGGTAGTTGCGCACGTTGAACAGCGAATCCGGCAGCTGGGCGGGCAAATGATTCCCCTCCTGGAGAGCCAGTGGGAAGGCAGTTTCAACGCCGATCTGCAAAAACGTATCGAAGAAATTATTCACGATTTGCAGTACGAATCCGTGTTGGACCGGATGCGCGACTGGAAAAATGGCGGCAGCATGGACCTCCTGGAAGGCCTCTGGATTGTGGCCACCTATCAATATCCCGACCTCTCGCTCGACAAACTCAAGCAGGAGGTGGAGCAGTTGTATTTTGATGTGTGGGTCGATTTCAAGCCCGACATGCACCCCGATGAGCAGATTAAGGCGATGAACACGGCGTTTTTTACAAAAATGAAGTTTGCGCCCAACACCAAGCATTTCCACTCGCCCGCCAACTCAATGATTAACCAGGTGCTCGAATCGCGCCGGGGCAATCCCATTACCCTCTGCGTGTTGTATATGCTCATTGCCAAACGGCTGAATCTGCCCGTATACGGGGTCAATTTACCCAATCTGTTCGTGCTGACCTATCGAAATACGAGTGGCGTACAGTTTTATATCAACGTGTTTAACCGGGGGCTTATTTTTACCCGAAAAGACATCGATCAGTATATTGATCAGCTCAATATCAATCGATTAGACACATTTTACCAACCCTGCACCAATGCCGATATTATTCGGCGGGTGTTGAGAAACCTGATGCTGGCCTTCGAGAAAAATGGCGATGCAGAGCGGGTTCGGGAAGTAGGGCAGATTCTTAACGGGGTGCGGGACGAAGGCGATGGCCTGCCCCTGTCAGACTATACGCAACGGTGAAAGAGCGCAGCCGCTTTACGTGTCTATGGCGTTTTTCATCTGAAAAGACCCGTCCGCACCAAATAACTTGCATAACCTAAAACGCCACTGCCAGCAGGCCCGGACCCGTGCGAAAACAGTGAATCAGGAGCCGCTCTTCGTGGTCGGGCAGGCGAACATGGCCAACCAACTGGTCGGCACCGTCGGCAAAGGGTTCTACGTGCAGGTGCTCGCGAAACGTGAGATGACGCTTGCCATATAGTTTGTAGAGGGCTTCTTTGGCACACCAGTAAACCGCCAGCCGACTCGAATCGCCATTGGCATGAGCAATTTCTGACGGCGACAACACACGCGGGACCACCCGTTGAAACTGGTCGCGAATGGGTTCAATATCGATTCCGACCGGGCGCGACCGGTGCAGTACGGCGGCAGCCCAGCCGCCCGTGTGCGACAGAGAAACCGAGCACGGCAGGCCCACCAAGTGCGGTTTGCCAAAGGCATCTTTGTATAAGCCCGCGTAGGCCAGTCCCTGCCCCTCAACCAGCTGTCGAACGGCCATCCGACACGCCAGCCACTCAATTCGCTGGGCGGGGTGGCGGATGCCGTCCAGATCGTTTTGCTCCGGGGCCGTCAGTGTCAGGCCTGCCCGCAGCGTTGGTTCATCGTCCACGATGGGTTGAAGCAGCACCACGCACTCATCGTTAAGTTTCAGAAAGGGTAGTGCCGCCATTAATTAATGCTCACTTTTGCCTGTTGAACACCAACCGATGAAAAGGCCCGCCGTTGGTTCAACCACCAATATTCGACATTTATCATGCAGGTTCAAAAACTCGATACATTTGGCGGCCACCGCGAGGGTGTCTATGCGCTCGAACGAGGCCCGCAGGCCAATACTTTTTTCTCGGCCGGGGGCGATGGGGCGGTCGTGCGCTGGCAGCTGAACCGGCCCGACCAGGGCGAGTTGGTGGCCCAGCTGCCCGCATCGGTCTACGCGCTGGCACTCCACCCGGAGAGTGGCCTGCTCTGGGCAGGCCAGAACTACGAAGGACTGCACCTGATTGATACGGTGC
Organism: Spirosoma sp.; assembly: GCA_043750915.1. GTDB lineage: Bacteria > Bacteroidota > Bacteroidia > Cytophagales > Spirosomataceae > Spirosoma. The sequence goes on from JAYVAP010000601.1 coordinate 3,757, forward strand.
AAAAACGGGAAGTCAGCTCACTCAAACTTACCTCAGCCGCCATCTTCGATATCGTGTTTTACCAGAACAATGCCTTCGTGGCCCTCGCCGACGGCGTGGTGGCCGTGGTAGATACAGACCGCATGGCCGTGCGCAGCCACCTGAAAGCCTCCGGCCAGTCGGCACGTTGCCTGGCGGTGAACCCCGTTGAGCGCGAACTCGCCGTAGGCTACAGCGACAACACCGTGCGCCTGTTTGATGCAGAAACCTATGCCCTCAAACAAACGATTCCAGCACACACA